>CAZYKS010000148.1:0-2885 GCA_964648375.1 uncultured Gammaproteobacteria bacterium
ATTTTATTGATAATTGATCAAGTATAAGAGCCACAGCGCGATAGCGATAAAGAAATGCGTTAGAACCGCGGCGGATAACAGGATGTGGCTGAGAAAATTACGCTCTTTCCTCCGTACGACCAATAGCGATAAAAATACGTTTACCATGATGATAATCAAACCGATGGCCGGCAATAAAAAAATATTATTCGCGCCTCCGATCAGGTTAACGCCATAATCGACCTGGTAGTGCAGCGCGATCAGGTCCTGGCCGGTCGCCTGTTTTACCAGATTCGCTAAAATCCACAAACAACCGTTAAATACCAAGAGGACAGCCAGATAGACGCGGATATATGTATTTTCGGCGAATTCCTTGATCACCGCCGCCCAGGCGTCCTTTAGCACATACAATTTTTCGACTTTTCTTTCGATAAAATTCATAGATCATGATTTTAAAAATATCCGTGCCTATCCGTATTTTACCCGAGTAAACCGCTTGAAAGCTATTTAAAAATAAAGAAAATATGAATATTCGAACGTAAACTTCCGTTAAAATAATTCTTCTTCATTCTCACCTTATACTTTAGCATAATTCCGATAATATTTAAATCCCGCCCCGTTAATATTAAACCGATAATGATTCTTTTTAAATTATGCAAGTTTATGTTATAATATACACATATGTTAACAACGAATATTATCAAAGACGTTTTAGTGAACGCGGATGTGGTTACGGAAGCGGATTTCGATAAAATTACCCAGGAAGCGGTTAACCAGGGGAAAAATCTCGAAAACTATTTGATGGAGAAAAAAATCATTACCGCCAACGCCCTTTACGAAAACGCGGCCACCTATTACAAACTTCCGTTTGTCGACCTTAAAACCCAGACTATCCGGAAGGACGTGCTTTTGTCCATTCCTGAACCGATCGCTACCTCGCATAATCTGATCGCTTTCGACAGTGATAATAAAAATATCAAGATCGCGGTCCTCGATCCGGATGATATCGAAATTTTTGAATTTATCGGAAAAAAAACCGGCCTGGTCCCGAAAATCCATCTGACCACCCCCGAAAGCATCCGGGAAGTGATCAAACAGTACCATAAAAGCCTTAAAGCCGAATTCGGCTATCTGGAAAAAAGCGACCCGAACGAGAAGAAAGACCTGAAAAAACTGGCCCAGGACCTGCCGGTGGTGCGGATCGTCGATACGCTTTTGGAACACTCGATCATGGAAAGCGCCAGCGATATCCATATCGAACCGGAAGAAAAAGACATCCTGGTGCGCTACCGGGTTGACGGGCTTCTCAGGAACGTCATGATCCTCCCGAAAAGCGTGCAATCCGGAATAGCCGCCCGGATAAAGATCCTGGCCAACCTGAAGGTGGACGAGCACCGCATGCCCCAGGACGGCCGCTTTAAGATCGCGACCGATGAATATAAGGTATCTTTCCGCGTTTCCATCATCCCGACTTTTGACGGTGAAAAAATCGTCATGCGCCTGCTGAACGAAAAAGTCCAGGCGCTGAACTTAGAACAGCTCGGCTTCCAGGCGAGCGCCCTGGATACGCTAAAGCGCAATATCTCGAAGCCGCACGGCATGATCCTCGTGACCGGCCCGACCGGATCGGGAAAAACCACGACCCTGTATACGGTCTTAAGCATCCTTAACCGGCCCGAAGTCAATATTTCCACGATCGAAGACCCGATCGAATACCGCATGCCCCGGGTTAACCAGTCCCAGGTAAACACCCGGATCGGCTTCACCTTCGCGATGGGGCTGAGGGCGTTCCTGCGCCAGGATCCGGATATCATCATGGTCGGTGAGATCCGCGACCAGGAAACCGCTGAGATCGCGGTCCATGCCGCCATGACCGGCCATCTGGTGTTATCGACCCTCCATACCAACGACGCGATCACGACCCTGCCGCGCCTGTCGGAAATGGGCATACCTAATTTCCTGGTCGCTTCCACCGTCAATATCGTGATCGCCCAGAGGCTGGTCAGAAAAATCTGCACTAACTGCATCCAAAGCTACAACCTCGACAAGGAAACGATCACCCAGCTGGAAAAACAGCTGAATATGGAAAGCATCCTGAAAACGCTGGAAAAAGTCAAAACTATCCTGGACGCGAAACAGGGGCTGGGGTCGCTCTTATTCTACCGCGGCAAAGGCTGTAAGCGCTGTAATAATACCGGTTATAAAGGCCGCATCGGTATTTATGAGATTGTCGATGTGGACGAAAAAATATCGCGCCTGGTGATGCGGAACTCACCGATCGACGAAGTCAAGGCCGAGGCCCTGAAGCAAAATATGATCACGATCGTGGAGGACGGATTCATTAAAGCCAAGAACGGCATTACCACCATCGAAGAAGTCATGCGGGTGACAAAAGAATAAAAGATGTAATTCGAAATTTGTAATTTGTAATTTGGATCGACGTTTTCAACGTCCAAATTGCAAATTACAAATTACTAATTTCAAACACTATGCCAGTAAATTTCAGCCAGCCGACCGAAACCCAGCCGGCAGAAACAGAAGCGGCCGAAGCGCAAACGGCCGTAACGCAACCGGCCCCGGCGGACGAAGCCAAACCGAAGACTTTCATGGATAAGGCCAATGCCTTTCTGCTTAAGTTATCCCGGGTGCCCCTGCGGGAGCGGCTATTTTTCGTCCAGCATCTGGGAATTATGCTTAAAGCCGGTATCTCCCTGTCGACCGCGATCGATACCCTGGCAAAGCAATCATCGAACAAATATTTCATCACGATCCTGAAGGATATCAGCAAGCAGGTGGAGAAAGGGAAAAGCTTCGCCGAAAGCCTGGCCCCGTATCGGCGCATCTTCGGCGAGATGTTCATCAGCATGATCGATGCCGGGGAACTTTCCGGTAAACTCGAAGACGTA
>CAZYKS010000149.1:0-2875 GCA_964648375.1 uncultured Gammaproteobacteria bacterium
CAGAACAAGGGCGCGTTAAAGATTAGGGGGGAAATCGTCGCTATCACATTTACTCTGTAGCATACGGGGCTATTGTTAATCCGTAAGAATACACCGCGGTACGTAAAGTTCCGCGGTTTTAATTTATTTTTAATATAATTTTTATATTATGAAATATATAACCGTAAAGATACAAAAGGCGAATATTATTGTTCGCCTTCTATGGATAAAAATATAGATTTATGGAGTACAACCATTTAACCCCGGAAGAAAAACGGGTAATCGAGAATAAAGGGACAGAGCGTCCCTTTAGTGGTGAATACGATAAATTCGCTGGCGACGGCGTTTATATCTGCCGCCGCTGTAACGCCCCCCTGTACGATTCGAAAGACAAATTCGACGCCCATTGCGGCTGGCCCAGCTTTGACGACGAAATCAGGGGCGCGGTCAAGCGGGAAACCGACGCGGACGGCGTGCGTACGGAAATCACCTGTGCCAACTGCGAGGCGCACCTGGGCCACGTGTTCACCGGGGAAAAGATGACGGCGAAAGACACGCGGCACTGCGTTAATTCGATTTCGATGCGTTTTATCCCGAGGAAATTCAAAGCCGGAGAAACACGGAGCGCTGTTTTCGGGGGCGGCTGTTTCTGGTGCCTGGATGCGGTTTTCCGCGGACTTAACGGAGTAATATCGGTAATCGCGGGTTACGCCGGCGGCCATACCCTCAATCCGACTTACGGCGAAGTGAGCGGAGGGGCGACCGGACATGCGGAAACGGTAAAGATCGAGTTCGATACGGATATGATAAAATTCCGCGATCTTTTGGAAATATTTTTTACCATCCATAATCCGACCACCCTGAACCGGCAAGGTAATGATGTCGGGGAGCAATACCGCTCGATCATCCTATATCAGACCTGGGGCCAGAAAATCGAAGCGGATAAGATCATCCGGGAGCTCGAATACGACGAAGTCTTCGATCATAAAATCGTGACCGAAGTTAGGCCGCTGGTAAAATTCTATCCGGCCGAGGATTACCACCAGGATTATTTCAATAAAAACCCGGAAGCCGGTTATTGCCAGGCGATAATCGCGCCTAAGCTGAAAAAATTCCGGGAAAAATATGCGGCCTTGGTGAGAGATGGGGAGTGAGATGTACGAAATGAGATTTACGAAGTAAGATGTACGAAGTACGAAGTTTGGGGTTTAGTTATTATTGGAAATTTCGTAAGCGTATATTAATTTCATGCAGCCAGTATTAAATTTTTTAAGCGTGCTCACGATCGGGGCGCAGGTGTTTATTGCCGGTTCGGTTATTTTATTGGTTTTAGGTTTAATCGATAAATCCGGCGTGATTAGCGAAGTTAAAATGTTTATTTCCCGGTATGCCCTTCCGCTTGCATTTATCACGGCCCTTGCGGCTGTTTCAGGAAGCTTATATCTGTCGGAAATATTGCATTGGATCCCTTGTGAATTGTGCTGGTTCCAGCGGATTTTTATGTACCCACAGGTGATTATAATCGGTTTGGCATTAATTTATAAAGACAAAACCGTTTGGCGCTATATTTTACCCCTATGTTTGATCGGCGGCGCGATCGCGCTATATCATTATCTGATCCAGATATATCCGAGTCCGAGCGCTTTCTGTTCGATTACCTCCCCGGAATCGTGTACCGAAATCCTGGTAAAATATTACGGTTATATAACCATACCGATGATGTCTTTAACTGCGTTTCTTTTTAATGCCATATTGGGTATTTTCGCTTTTTCACGCAAGAACAGTTCAACACCCCCTCGATTCGATCACTCAACATGATCCGGACAGGCTTTGATTTAGAATAAACCTGTCCCGGGCAGGCAAAGCGAAAGGCTGATTCGCGCGGGAATAAAATATGGATATTAAAAATCATAATTAAAGCCCGGCCAGGATTGGGCTGAGCCAAAAAACAAAAGCCATACCCGGAGACAGCTCCGGGTTTTTAATGTTCATTTAATATTTTTAGGCTACTATTAAAACCAGATTAATAAATTGACTAAAATCAGCTTTTTCTGGTTTAATGAATATAGTTTTATAAGGATATCGGAAAATTAAATTGTTAATAAAACCCCCATGGATAATAATTATGGGTTTTTTTATCCGCTAATTAATGAAAATTTCGAATCCAGACAAACAAAATCGATTAAGAAAAGCGTGGTTATGGCTGAAACAATTCGATTTGAATAAGTTCAATACCGCATTAAACCGGCCGATAGAGGATTTTAGGATAAGGATATATGTCGTGATCGGTTTTCTTACGATCATATTGATTTCATGGCTGGATGAAGCCCTCGATTTTCCTCATGTTATTTTCGGAGCGCCGTCGTCGGCCTTCAATACCAAGGAAGCGATCATCGAAACCGTCTCTACGTTCTTGGTCGGATTTATCGTGTATCGGCTGATTACGGTAAATATCGTAAAGCGGGAGCGGACCGAAGCGGAGCTTAGGGATAGAACCGAAGAACTTCGTAAATTCAAGCTGGCGGTCGAAGAAGCCTCGGACCATATCGTTATTACCGACCCGAACGGCATTATCCTGTACGCCAACCAGGCGGTCGAAAAGATAACCGGTTATAAAATCGACGAAGTGATCGGGAAAAAAGCAGGTGGAGGGGACCTTTGGGGAAAACAGATGGACGCGGATTTTTACCGGCACCTGTGGCGGCGGTTAAAAAAGGACAAAAAGCCGTTTATCGGCGAACTGGTAAATAAGCGGAAAAACGGCCTGCAATACGACGCGGAAGTGCATATTTCCCCGATTCTCGACGATTTCGGGGAAATCATGTTCTTTGTCGGCCTCGAGATCGATATCTCGAAAGCGAAAGAAATCGAACGATCCAAAACCGAATTCATCTCC
>CAZYKS010000150.1:0-2834 GCA_964648375.1 uncultured Gammaproteobacteria bacterium
GGGAACTTGGAAAAGGCATGCAGGTGCTTACCTGCCTGCTCCAGAAGGCAACACGCCCACGTGCCGCCTTCATTTTATCACTCTTGCAAAATACCAACCTCCGTGCTAGGATAGTAGCAGTGATTAATTAACATTATTCTAAAATAATCGTTCTGCTGACGGCATGAAACTGGTAAATCGATTTTTTGGCTAACAACCGCAATGAAATCAATTAATCCGGATATTAATTTATCTTCAATAACAAATCCAACGAATCTATCCAAGACTAAAATTATTTACTCAAGCCCGGCTCCATCCGGTTTGGGTGTTTTATAATTTTTATTCGGAAAATATTCGAAGATAAACGCTTACCACCCGGCAGCAGAACGCGCCAAATCATATGGAATACGTAATTTACGTCGTTCTGGCTGTGAGCGGTTTTTTTGTCGGTTACTGGCTCCGGAAGCAGCGGATCTCCGACCGGATCAAATCGGCGGAGACGAAAGCGGAAAAAGTATTGGCGGAAGTGAAGCAGGAAAAAACCAAACTGCTTCTTGAAGCCCAGGACAAGGCTTTAAAAATCATCGATGAAGCCAAAGCCGAAGAACGCAAGCGCCGCCAGGAGATCAACAGCCTCCAGTCCCGGCTGGAAAAACGGGAAACGACCTTTTCCCAGAAACTGCTCGAGCTCCAGGACAAGCAGCAGCAGCTCTACGACAAAGTCGGCAAAGTCGAGGAAGTCAAAGAAAAAATCAACCAGATCAAAAAGGAACAGCTCGAAAAGCTCGAAACCATCGCCAAGATGACCAAGGACGATGCCAAGGATGTACTCTTAAAAAACGTGGAAGCGCAGATGGCGGAAGAGCTGATGGCGCGCATCGCCAAGATGGAAAAAGAATCGACCGAAGTGATCGAGGAAAAATCGCGCGACCTTATGGCCGGCGCGATGCAGCGCCTGGTTTCCGCCTATACACCGGAAATCACGACTACCTCGGTTGACCTGCCTTCGGACGAGATGAAGGGCCGGATCATCGGCCGCGAAGGCCGCAACATCAAAGTTATCGAACAGCTGACCGGAACCGAAATTATCGTGGACGACACCCCGAACGTGATCACGGTCTCGGGCTTTTCCCCAATCCGCCGGCATATCGCGAAAAAGACCCTGGACCGGCTGATTCTCGACGGCCGCATCCATCCCACCAAGATCGAGGAAGCGATCGAGGAATCGCGGAAAGAACTGGCCCTCGATATCAAGAAAGCCGGGGAAGCGGCGATGTACGAGGTCGGAGTCACCGGCTTCGAACCCAAACTGGTCCAGATCATCGGCCGCCTCAAGTACCGCACCAGCTACGGCCAGAACGCGCTTCGGCATTCGATCGAAGTCGCGCACCTGTCTGCACTCCTGGCCGAACAGCTCGGGGCCGACGTTACCATCGCCAAGAAAGCCGGGCTATTGCACGATATCGGCAAAGCGGTCGACCATGAAGTTTCGGGCACGCACCCGGAAATCGGGCGCGATATCTGCCGCAAATTCAAGATTCCCGAGGAGATCATTGATCCGGTGGAAACGCACCATGACGACCGGCCGCGCGGCCTTATTTCGGTAATCGTCAAAGTCGCGGACGCGATGTCGGCCGCCCGCCCGGGAGCGCGGCACGATACTTATGAGCAGTACCTGCAACGCCTGGAAGAGCTCGAAAAGATCGCGGCTTCCTTCGCTGGCGTGGAAAAGGCTTACGCCATCCAGGCCGGCCGCGAAGTCCGGGTATTCGTGACTCCCGATAATGTCGACGACCTCGGCGCCCATAACCTTGCCCGGGACGTAGCCAAAAAGATCGAGGAAGAACTAAAGTATCCGGGCGAGATCAAGGTGAACGTGATCCGGGAGATGCGGGTAGTCGAATACGCGAGATAAACACGAAAAGAACGAATAGTAAAAGAATTATATATAAAAGGAACGGATAAAATCCGTTCCTTTTTTGTTTTCAATGGCGCTGGTTATTTTCTCAGTAAGAAAATATAGTCTCCATAGTCTGAACTATGCGTTGGCCACACTTTCATCTTTCCCACTATCATGAATACCTCTTTAAAAACCGGAATTATCTTTTTGATCGATGTTTTATATTCGGTTAAATTAATATCGTTGCGAATAATATCGAGGGCTACTCCCACCATTTTATTCGGAGCATTTCGCCCCACAGTCGCCCGGGCATATTCGCACCCCAGCTCAAGAGCAGCTAAACGACGCTCGCGCTCGCCCTTATAGTCAGCAATATAAGGATCAGCGACAATCGCCTCTCCGCCCGGAAACAACCATGCGTAAATCAATTTAAGAAAATCTTTTTTATTATATGCATGGTGCAATCCGCCGGTACAGGTAATTAAAGAGTATTGTTTTCCCGGCTGCCAGGCGAAAACATCCTGACAAATGAATTCGATTCCTTCAAAATTTTTCCGGGCGAAATTGATATATTCCTCCCTTTCATCAACACCGATCAGTTCAAGATCATCCCTAATCCGTCTGATTCGACCGAGCAAATTCCCGGTGCCGCACATCAGATCCAAAACCGAACCGTTTTTAGGGGCCATCCTGACTACGAATTTTAAAACTTCGTCAATCGTTTCGCCCCAAGGAAAATACCTATATTCCATTTCATAAATTTCTGCTTCAGGCAATAATATCTTATCCATGACTACCTCCTTAATTTATTTAATTTGAATTTGCGATTTTAAAAACTATTAATGCTATAACTTATAATAAATTAATCAATCTGTCAACCTACTTGCACTATTAATCTTCTTATGTTAGCATAGAAAAGTAATGAATAAGCGACAATACGATTAATCGCATACCT
>CAZYKS010000151.1:0-2813 GCA_964648375.1 uncultured Gammaproteobacteria bacterium
TCTCAAGTATTGGCGGGACCAGCTTTAAAAACTTCAACCGCAGATATTGGTCCTTTATCGACCTGGTCTTATTCCAGGCCTTGAATTTAATATGGTCCAAACCTTTGGCGTTAAAATGTATTTTACGTTTTAGAAACGGGCAGTCCACTTTTTCAATTTTTTTATACCAAATTTCGGTTTCTGTTTTTATTTTATTGAATCTGTCTAAATCTATATTCATAAATTACCCAATCTTTTCTATATAGGATTTAATCGTAAATATCTTAACTTTTATACCATTTTAACCAATTGGTTAAAATGGTTATCCCCATTCTGGCTGCCGTTTATCCTGGCTTCAGCGGCGCGAAAAATGCTACTGGGGGGTTACCGCGGCCGTCAGTCCCGCGCCGAAAAAAAGTCGCAATGGGCCGTAGCCGGGACCGCCTGCCCTAATTCCGAGCAAAAACCGTTCTCATAGCATTGGCAGTTGAGACACTGTTGCTCTTCGTTAGCGTACTCTTCCCGGTAATCGGCTTCGATTTGATGGTCGTGTGCCATAAATATTATAAATTAACTACCCACTGCCTTCTTCCTAATCTCCCGGTACTCATCGTCGAAAATCTCATAATAATCCGCATAAATATATTTCTGTCCATAAACGGAATCACCGATCGGCTCCAGAATGCCCATTTTACGCAGCCGCTCAATAACATTATAAGCCCCTTGCCTGGTAAAGCTTGTCCATTTTATTATCTCAGCCACACCGACGATCGGCTGCCCGAAAAGCTTGCGGACGATTTCCAGGCTGGATTCAGCGGAAACTTTTCCCAGTTTTTGCATTTTCGCAAAATCACGATCCCGCAAATCCGTAATTTTCGTACAAGTGTCGATTGAAGATAACGCGATTTCCGCCACCCCTTCCAAAAAAAACTCCAGCCAATCGTTTACCAGCGCTTCCTCGTCGTGATAATCCTGAAGCTTTTGGTAATAAAGTTTTTGGTGCTTCCTGAAATAGCTGGACAAGTATAAAATCGGCAGCTCCAAGAGACGGGCATGATGCATATATAAAGCTACCAGCATCCGGCCGGTACGGCCGTTGCCGTCCGTAAACGGATGGATAGTTTCGAATTGCGCATGTATCAACCCCGCTTTTACCAGGGAGGGATACTCATCATCGGCATGGATGAATTTTTCCAGATCCCCCATTGCCGTAAGCATTTCATCCGGCGTTGGCGGTATGAAAGCGGCATCGCTTAGGGTTTTCCCTCCGATCCAATTTTGGCTGCTCCGGAATTCTCCCGGATAAGGATGCTGGGTCGAGCGGGCATCCTGCATTAGCTTGGCATGTATTTCCTTGATTAATCTTAACGATATCGGTAATGTTTTTGTTCTTTTGATGCCGTAATTGACAGCCTCTACATAATGGATAATGTCGTCTACGTCCGGATGAAGTCTGGACTTCTCATCTGTCACCGGGGCCGCCACTACATCCTGAAAAGTAGCCTTGGTCCCTTCGATCTGGCTGGAATATGCCGCATCTTTTTTTATGAACATCAAAAGAAAAAAATCTTTATCCGGCAGCAACCTGGTTACACCATCTAGTTTACCGATCAAACGAATCGCGGTTTCATGCTTTTTATATAATTTTGGCGTAAACAGCATTCCGGCCTGAGGGGGGAACTTATAGGGAATAAAGGCTTTATAACCGGTTTTCTGCCGTATATACCTGCCGATTTTTATTGTGTTTACATTATCCATAGTAATGTCAACATAATATCAATTTTTGTTGACATTGTCAAGTGTAATGTCAACTATTTCATTACCCTTAATTAATAAACTCACCGTATCGGAAAATACATGATTTCCTTTGGTTTTACCACCACCGCTTTAATCCCGCGCCGAAAAAAAGTCGCAGTGGGCCGTAGCCGGGACCGCCTGCCCTAATTCCGAGCAAAAACCGTTCTCATAGCATTGGCAGTTGAGACACTGTTGCTCTTCGTTAGCGTACTCTTCCCGGTAATCGGCTTCGATTTGATGGTCGTGTGCCATAAATTTACCCTACGAATCAACCCCGGCCGAGCACCGCACAGCGGGGCAGGCGAATTTAATCACGAATTCACGAATTCCAGAATTATACATTTTATATAGTATTCGTAAACCTGCCCCGTTAAATATCGGCCTATAAATTAATGTTTGACTAAGTATTATCAATATTAATCAAAATAATATGGTTTAAAATAATATTTAACGGGGTGAAGTATCTGATTCGTAATTTCGCAGGCCTTAATCTTGCCTTAACCTTACCACCTAAAAACGAAAAAATCAACGTTATTAGACTGATTTTATCTGGATTCCGCCAGCGAACAACCGGCGAAAACAAGTTAATATAATTATAAATTTTTTCTAAAATCTTTATAAAATTTACCCTGCTAAATGTAGCGATTATTTATACGGGGTAACCCTAAAAAAATCCCCCGGCAATCGTAGTGATCGCCGGGGCAAGGCCGAAATATTTATTCGGCTAAATCTTTATTAAAATACTCCTCGTCCCCTTCGAGGATATGACCAATATTTTTTAGAGTATATCGGATAATTCTCGAGCGGGAAAGACACGGTTTTTTACAGGACTGGTACAGAACCTGAACTTGATTAAAAAGGTCTTTATAACGTTCGCGGGCTGCAAAGTATTTATTTATTTCTTCAAAGTAAAGTTTTTTGAAATTTTTTGATTTCTTCTGCTCCTTGGCTAATACTTTTTCCAGGCACGCGACCTTCTCTTTTAAAAGCACCTCTTTTGGTTTTTTCGCGCGGCTATCAATTAATTCTCCGAGCGT
>CAZYKS010000152.1:0-2787 GCA_964648375.1 uncultured Gammaproteobacteria bacterium
ATTTTTTATAGTAATCTGCGTACCTTTAATTATATTTGAATATTATTAGATTAACATTAAAACAGATATTAATCAATTAAGCGTAATTTGATATTTTTTAGCGGCGGTTTTTGTTTTTAGTTATGAAATTATTCATGACCCTGCGAAAACAACAACTTTTAACTCTCCGCTCCCGTCCTGTGCAAAAAATCGGCCCACGCTTGCTTTTTGTATATTTATTGAATTAATATCAAAAAATTTAGAATCCCAGATCTTCGTTTACGAGAATCAGCCTAATTTTCCGGCCGCTCGTGTCACTCTCCCCCTTAAATATTACCAGCTTATTAAGGGCCGTGCCGGAGCCGTAGAGCGCTTGCATATGTTTGTCTTCCAGCGGCACCACATAGTTTTTTAAACGGTCTATCGCATCGGAAAGGGTAGGGACGATTTTTTTCGTACTGGCCACGAATATGACGTTGGGCGAAGTATAGACGATATGGGGCAGCTGGCTGCCGGATTTTGAGGCAATCACTAATTCGCCGGTTTCGGTCAGGGCATGGACGCTGCCGAGATAATAATCGGACAGTACCGCCTGCTGGCGCAGCCGCGCCTGCTTTTCCCGATCCTGCTCCTTAACGATCGCTTCATGGAGATTGTTCCATTTATGTCGGTTTGATTTAAGAAAATCGATAAAACCGATTTGCTCTAAAGTGCGCGAGGCCCCGTTCATGACCGAGGCATTTTCCGGGATCAGGGCTTTTATCTTTTCGAGCGCATCCGCCCCGGCCGCAACCGACAAGGCTTCAATATTTCTCTTTTTAAGCGCTGCGATGGTTTTCTGTACGGTTTTTTCTGCGGCTAGTTTATTGTAATCCATAGAGGTATTCTAGTTTTAAATAATTATAGATACTTGAAAAATTTCATGAGTAAATACTGTTTTTTATAGCGTCGTTCCCGCGAAAGCGGGAATCCAGGATCCACTGATAGAATTACTATTTATAAAACAAATTTATTCCAGAAAGGCAGCTTAATGGGAATAAATCTGATTAATCAACGAAAATATTGCATGGTGGAGTCTGGATTCCCGCTTTCGCGGGAACGACGCCAGTGGCTAAAGCTATATTCTACCCATATAAATATTCAAAGATCCTTATTTATAAATTGTTGCTATATGTATGATAATTAAATGTTTTTACGAAATGGCAGGATTTATTTCTCGACACGTCCGAATATTTTCAGCGATGATGGCAGCCAGGCCAGCAACAAGGCCGGTGCTTGCCTGCGATAAGCTCCGCGCTGGCCCGCTCGATATGCAGTCTCCGCGTTTCCGGCTTCTTTACCGAAGTAATCCAGCAGATCCACTCGTTGCGCGCGAGCGGCGTCAGGTTATTCCAGGCGTTTCGTACCGGTGGGCTGGAAGTAAGCGCTTTGCGCCAATCCGCCGGGATTTTATGTACAACCCCGGTAGCGATTTTTTCGGTTAAAATATTATTTTTTTGCATATTTATTTTATTCTTTCCTGCTAATATAATATAAAAAAAAGATTAAGTTTATATTAAACATTCTTTTTGCAAATAAAAATCCTAGCTAAGGTTAGCCGCGAGTGGTCTAAGATTTCCTCGGCTGCAGCAAAGATTTCGGGCAGGAAATGAAAATATTTTAATTTATTATTAATCATTTTATAATATAATGTAAACATAATTATATAGATAAAAAATATGATTAAAAATGAAAGTGCTACTGACCGCCTTATCCGGGCTATTTTAGGGGCGCTGGTCCTGATTGCCGCCATACTCTGGCTCAGCGGCTGGCTGCAGATTTTAGCCTACATTATCGCGGTAGTTCTGCTAATTACTGCGGCCATTGGGCGCTGCGGGCTCTACTCTATCCTGGGAATTAATACCAAACACTAAAAGGGACAGATTTAACCCGCTATAATATTAATTTCCTACTAAATATCTTTAACCGATTGTTCCATTTATAATAGTCAAATACTTTTTTAATTATGTGAAACCCTGTTATTTAAGTTTTTTGGGCTGTTTTAAAATCAAACGGAAATTTCATTAAAAATTTAATTTATATTTCACGATAATTAATTAGCTTAATAATATGGAAAAAATTACTTTAAATAATGGCGTGGAAATGCCGATTTTAGGGTTCGGGGTTTATCAGATTACCGATCCGGATGAATGTGAAAAATGCGTGCTCGAAGCGATTCAATCCGGCTATCGCCTGATCGATACGGCGGCCGCCTATCAAAACGAAGAAGCGGTCGGCCACGCCATTAAAAAGAGCGGAGTAAAGCGGGAAGAGCTCTTTATTACGACGAAGGTCTGGGTGCAGGACGTTAATTACGAAGGCGCTAAAAAAGCCTTTGCCGTCTCCTTAAAAAAATTACAGCTGGATTATCTCGACCTTTACCTGATCCATCAGCCCTACAACGATGTCTACGGTGCCTGGCGGGCCATGGAAGAGCTTTACCAGGAAGGCAGGATTAAGGCGATCGGGGTGAGCAATTTCTATATGGACCGCCTGATCGATTTTATTTCCCATAACAAGATCAAGCCGGCGGTTAATCAGATCGAAATCCATCCGTTCAATCAGCAGAGGGCAAGCCAGGAGATAATGGAGAAGTATGGCGTACAGGCGGAAGCCTGGGCGCCTTTTGCCGAAGGCCGGGATAACCTTTTCGGAAACGAGGAGCTCGTAGCAATCGCGGAAAAATATAAAAAGTCGGTCGCCCAGGTCGTTCTCAGGTGGCTCGTCCAGAGAAAAATCGTGGCTATCCCGAAGTCGGTGCATAAGGAG
>CAZYKS010000153.1:0-2780 GCA_964648375.1 uncultured Gammaproteobacteria bacterium
TCCGGCCAGAGCGCTTCTTCGACCCCGGCAACCGGTAATAACCAGAGCGCCAGCTCGACACCCGCTACCGGCAGCGGGCAAAGCGCTTCCTCAACACCGGCTATAAAAAGCCAGGACCAGTCAGGCCAATCCGGTGCCAATGAAAATCCCGGTTCCCAGGTTCAGGGCCAGAACCAGGGGAGCGGGCAGGGGGGCGGCGCGGACACCCAAGCGGACAGCCCAGGCGCCGACAGCGGCCAGTCCGGGAGCGGGCTTGACCCCGCCACGGACCAGCGCCTCAACGCCTATATGCAGTCCCTGGAACAGCAGGAAAAATCCAACCAAGGGTATTTCCAGCCCAACCCTAACGGCACCCCTAACTCGAGCGACCCGTTCCAGGGATTTTTCGACGATTCGTTCATGAACGACCCGTTCTTCCGGCAATTTTTCGAAAATTCTCCCTCGGCCGGACAGTTCAACAATAATACGGATAATTCGGACAATGGCATTAACTGGTAGGGATGGTTTAATATATTTTTAATCTTTACTTATTATAGTTATAATATAAATAAAAATGAATATTTTTGTTTAGTAGTATTTATTAATAGGTTTGTTTTCCTTAAAAAAGATCAATTGCGGGAGGATTGATTTAATCGATTTAATACCAGCGTGTGGTAATAAACAATATTAATGGGTTTAATCTCAAATAATTTTGTGATTGACAAAGCGTTACAATGATATTATAATTGATACCAATGCGGCCGGATGGTGAAAATTATCCGGTCTTAATGTTATTAACTTATGCATCTCCTCAGCCGCGAATGGGGAGACAGGTGGATACAGCAATTGGCTGCTGCCTCCGACAATGAAAATAGTTTTGCAGCGCAATTCGTATATATTTTATTAATAATTATGAGCGAATATAAATACCGGATTGAAAAAATTTTCCGCCCCACCCGGGACGTGGTCACCCTGGAAATCTGCGATGATCAAGGGCGGGAGATATTCAAGTTTAAGCCCGGGCAGTACGTGATGGTCTCGTTCCGCAATGAAAGGGGCAAGATGGAATCGCGGCATTCGTTTTCGATCGCCAGCTCGCCCATGGATAAGCATTCCTTCCGGCTCGGAATTAAGGTTACGGGCCGGTTTACCGGCGGTCTGGCCTCGCTTAAGGCCGGTGACGAGGTTTATGTGATCGGGCCGTACGGTAAGTTCGTTTTCCGGGAACAGGTGCACCATGACCTGGTGATGATCGCCGGCGGCATCGGCATCACCCCCTTTATCAGTATCCTCAATTACGCGGCCGAGAAAAAACTTTCCAATAAGCTGTCGCTCATGTATAGCAACCGCCTGCTGGCCGATACCGCCTTCTATAATGAGATCAGGGAGCTGGCGCTCAGGAATCCTAATTTTCGGCCGCGCTTTTTCGTTACTAATGAAAAGCTGGACACGCTCGAACCGGACGTTCGCGAAGGCCGGATCAGCTCAGCCGCGATCCGTGATTTCGTGGGCGACGTGCGCGGCAAGACCTTTTTCGTGTGCGGACCGAAACCGTTCATGGATGCGATGAAAGCCAGCCTTATTAGCCTAGGAGCGGATGAGGCGCAGATCGAGAACGAAGAATTTTCCATGACCCCGGATTCGGGCGTGCGGATGCCGCTAAAAAACACGGTTTATGCACTCTCGCTGGCCGCGCTTATGGTCGCCGGCGTTTTTTATCTGATCAGTCCGCCGTCCGCCGTGTCCGCGCCCCATGCGGCCGGAATCGATCCGGCGGCGCTTGACCGGCTTAACCGGGCCGTGTACGACCATTGGGCCGCGATTACTGACGCCAAAAACCAGGCAATTGCCGACCTGAATCAGCGGATCAATGCCGCCGCCAGCGCCCTGGCCCAAGCAGGCGGGCAGGCGCCGGCTACCATTCCGCCCCCAACTCCGCCGGTAGTAACCGCTCCGACTCCGCCGGTCTATATCCCGCCGGCGCCGGTAGCGCGTCCGCGGACCAGAGTATCATAACAGTAGATTTGGGACGGTGGTTTATAAGGTTAAATTTTTTTAGGATATTACCATCTTTACTAAGACGCCTTTAACGCGGCTATTTCGCGGATAGCTAGTAGATTTAACCCTGACAATCATAATATGCACATGAATAAATCTATAAAAATCAAATACCTTGCCCCTTTGGTGCTGGTCCTAGCCGCTTTAGTGCTGACTCTGGCCGTATATGCGGTTATGGCCGAGCGGGAGGATAATGAAAGCGAGAGCCGCTACGAGCAGGAATATATCCAGGAACAGGGGGAGAATGAAGCGGGTTCGGTTGTCCAGCAGCCGACTGCCACTCCGACTCAGTCAGATCCGGCCGCGCCCGCGTCTGCCGCCAATATCGCCGATCTGGCCCAGACGCTCTCAAGCCTCAAAGATTCTGACCATGACGGGATAATTGACAGCCGGGACCAGCACCCGGGCGAGGACGATTTTGCCTATGCCATTACCGATAATAATAACGACGGGATTGCCGACGATCTTGAATAATTCCCTACGAATCAACGAATCATTTCACGAATTCACGAATATTTTTGAATAGCCCAACGGTAAAAAATATTAATTCAGGCTTTATTAATATTATTCGTAGATTCGTGATAGGATTCGTAGATCCTAGGATTATCAGTCAGGCGAAAATGCCGGCCAGTAATTTTAAATAGTATTTCCGCTTACAACGAGATCGTAACTACTATATATGTTTTACAAAGAATTCAAGGCCATGGGTACGGAAGTTGAAATATATCTGCCGCGCTCGGACG
>CAZYKS010000154.1:0-2755 GCA_964648375.1 uncultured Gammaproteobacteria bacterium
TGCGCCAATACCGTCAGTTCGTCGATTTCCTTGCGGGTAAATTTAGACCCGCCGTCGATCTTTAGGGCATGGACCGCGTACCCCGGCTTTTCCGCCATATCCGCGAACACCTTGAAGCCGCAGCCTTTGACCAGCCCGGTAACGGGCACGATCTCGAAACCGAACCGCAGGTCCGGTTTATCCGAACCGTATTTATTCATGGCGTCGAAGTAAGTGATGCGCGGAAACGGTTTAACCAGGATTTTCTTCCGGCCGATCGTCTCGGTCAATTCGATCATGAGCGGCTCGATTATACCCCAGATATCTTCCTGCTCGACAAAGCTCATTTCGACATCGATCTGGTAAAAATCGCCGGGGTGCCGGTCGGCACGCGGATCTTCGTCGCGGAAACAGGGGGCGATCTGGAAATACCTGTCAACACCCCCGACCATCAGAAGCTGCTTAAACTGCTGCGGGGCCTGCGGCAGGGCGTAAAACTTACCCGGGTAAATCCGGGACGGGACCAGATAGTCCCGCGCCCCTTCCGGCGAGGAATTGGCGAGAATCGGCGTCTGTACTTCGGTAAAACCGAGTTTATGGAAATATGCGCGTACGGATTGCATGATCTCGTCGCGCTTCCTTAAAATCGTTTGCAATTTATCGCGCCGCAGATCCAGGAAGCGGTACTTAAGCCGAATCTGCTCGCGCGCTTCCGCGGCCTTTTCCTCGTCCAGTTCGAACGGCGGGGTTTTCGATTGGTTCAGTATTTTCAGTTTTTCGATCTCGACTTCGATCTCACCGGTCTTGAGTTTCGGGTTAACCATGTCGTCCGGCCGCGCCACGACTTTGCCGGTAGCCTGCACCACCCATTCGCTTCTGAGCTTATCCGCTTCTTGATGCGCTTTCTCGTTAACCTCGGGATCGAAAGTTATCTGGGTGAGGCCGTAGCGGTCACGCAAATCGATAAATATAATCCCGCCATGGTCCCGCCGCCGGTGCACCCAGCCGGTGAGGGTTATAGTTTTCCCGATATCGTTTTTTCTTAATTCTCCGTTAGTATGCGTTCGCATCATAATATATAGTCAACTAGTGATTAGTTAATTAGGATATACGATTTTACTAAAATTAGCGACATAAAACCACAACTAAGTACCTGATTAACTAAGTACCTAATTAACTAATATACTACCCTATTTTTCTAATTTTAGCAAGAAAAAAGCTGATTTGAATTAACCACAATCCAACCAGCTTTTATGGAAGTCAATAAATTCCCGTGTTTAAATGTTATAAATTTGTTGTGCTTCTGCTACTGACCAGTTTGATTGTGAAACAATATCAGGCGCCCTTCTGGTTGATAACAAATTATAATTTGGGCACTCGATACAAGAAAAATGCCACCATCTGCCATTATCATAATCTGTCCATTCAGCCGCGTTCATGTCATCGGGATATAATTCATCGAAACAATCGTCAAAATATACACAATCCCTGTCTTTAAAGCAATTGCAAGCTATGCTATGCAAAGTTGACAGCAAAACGATATCTTCATCGTACCGAAACGGTTGTTTTATTTCGGTAATAAGGCCTCCGGTTCTTAACGCTTTAACTTCCGCAGTTTCAAAATATACTTTAATTTGTCTTTTCTTAAAATGATAAGTTAGTTTCCCTTCCGGATTAATCTTATTTTCACGTATCAATTTGACAAACTCGATAGCTTCATCTTCTTTTAAATCAAGAATAACCGTATAGACTTTTTCGTTTGATTTAATCACTGGCCCCTCCTTCCAAATAGATTTATTAAAGTAAATAATTTTTAAATGTGCCGATAATCTCGTTTATCTCTTTTTTCAATTTTTCATTTATACTAATTACTTTTAAATTATCGAAATTTTCCGTAACAGCCAAACGGAGTATCTTAATGCAATTATCGCTCACTGTCAACCGCCCTCTCCCGCCTTTCAGTTTATCATAACAGGTTGCACACATTACTCCGCCCCGGGAAAAATCGAATCCGTTCCTGCCGGGACTGATCCGTTTGCGGCAGTTAACGCAATTATCGAGTTCAGGCCGGTGGCCGAGGATCGAAAGCAGTTTTAAAACGAAAAAATCCGTCAGCGGTTCCGCCTTTTCAGCCGCCACTTCCCTGGCGTTGACCGTTTTAAGATAATCTTCCAGCAGTTCAAAGAGCGCTTCCTCCCTCAGATTCTCCTTGACCAATGATCCGAAAATGCCGGCCGCCCGGCCGGCCGCAATCAGCTTATCCCAATCGGTTTTTAACCCGCCCAAACAATTTTCGCTTCTGGCCGCTCCAATATAATCATAGCGCCTGCCTGTAACTACCATAACATCGGTGATGCATAACGGCTCGACATGCGCGGCCAGCTTCGACTTAAGCTTTTTCGTGCCGCGGGCGACGAGGTCAAGCCGGCCGCGCTCGCGCGTATACACAACCACGCGCGAATCGTTATCGCCGCGCGGTTCCCGTTTTAAAATTATCGCTTTAGCCGGATAGGTTGCCTCCATATAAATATAATACTAATGCCGCGAATTGCGAATACAAATGTCATCCTGAGGAGCGTAGCGACGTAATGACCCCGATGCATTACCCTCTAACTACGGGATTGCCACGGCCATGCGCCACCGCTAAAACTTTTGTGATCCGCGGCCGGCCTCGCAATAACAGGATAATATTCGCAATTCGCGGCCTTCGCATTTATCCGCATTATTAGCATCATCTCATTTTATATTATCGTATCAAGGTAGCTTTGTAATATCA
>CAZYKS010000155.1:0-2720 GCA_964648375.1 uncultured Gammaproteobacteria bacterium
CGGGTCATAACCGACGAGAGCCTGAGAAAAAAAATAGCCGATAAAGGCCGGGAGCGGGTCAAGCGCTATGACTGGAAAAAATGCGCGGAAAAGACATTGGAAATATATAAAACGATTTTTTAATGAAGCTAGTTGTGCGAATACCAAGCATGACATTATCTCCTAATTCCTAAACTCAAATGACAAATTTTATAAATCCAAAACTGCTAAAATATTGAGAAATAATCAAGTTTTGAATTTATGCTTTAGGATTTAAGGTTATTGCCCCATGCAAAACAATCAAGGGAAACATAAACTGGCAGTCAACCGCGAGGATAAACCTTCCCGGTTTAAGGTTAATATCCCGAAAATGCAGGCGGAACGGGATGCGGTAGCGGAACAGGAAAGCCGTACTTTCCGGTATTTTAAGGATATCATCATTGACGCCAAAACCGGCTTTTACGCAGGCGGGGAAAAGACCGCCCCGGCTCAAGCGGAAAGCGCTATCCGTACCGGCAATAAATTATCCGGTTGGGCGGGCAGGCAGTTTTCCAAAAGCAAACGTTTGGCTTTTTATTGGGTGTTCAGACTGATAATAAAGGCGGTCAAAGGGTCATATAAACTGGCGGTAAAATTAGTTTATGCGCTCGGATGGTCATTCTTATTTTTAATGCGTTTCCTGTTTTTTTTATTAAAGTCTGCCTTAACGATATTATCGCCTGCCGGCAGGGTATTCGGAAAACGGGTGAAACGAAAATTTACGGCATTAATCGGACGCTACGCGCTAACCGTGAAAAATAAATTCGTTTCATACCAATCGCGCGACAGGAAACGGGAATCCGCAAACGGTAAAGAACCGAATCCGGAAGGGACTGCAGCCGTACCGGATGAAGAATATGCCTATTGGGAAAGGGAACCAACGGGCATTAAGCGCGGATATTTTAAACCGGGCCTCGCCTTCCTCCTGATCCTGGCTACCGTAACATTACCCTTAAAGGCGTTGACTTATTTTTCCGGATTCGATCTTGGCTCAACGCGCGGGCAGGTTCTGGGAGCGACCGAGTCGGGGATAAACGATATGGCAACCGGCGCGAAATTAATGGCGCAGGCGGACTATATCAACGCCGAAACGAATTTTACGAGCGCCGGCGATAATTTCCTGAAAGCCGGGGAAGAACTCGGCCAGATCAACGGTGTTTTATATGCCCTGGCCGGACTGTTCCAGTCGCCGGAGTTAAAGCTGGCCGGGGAATCGAAAAAAATCGTTAAGGCCGGGGAATTAAGCGCCGATATCGGCCGGCACGCGGCCGCGGCCATTAAGACGCTGCAGATTCGGAGCGGAAACATGGGGGTCAACAATCAGCTCGGGGAAGCGCTTAAAGAGGCGCAATCGGCGGCGGACGGCATTACCGAATTAAACGCGGTGTTAGCGTCAATCGACGCGGAAGCCATACCGGACGAATACCGGGATAAATTTACGGCCGTTAGGAACAGCCTGGCCGCGTACGCCCCCACGTTCGATAAATTCAGGGAATTGTTGGCGCAAGCCGGTGTTTTTCTGGGAGTCCGGGAAGATAAGCGTTATCTCCTGGTTTTCCAGAACAACGCCGAAATGAGGGCCACTGGCGGCTTTATCGGCAGCTATGCGTTAGTCGATATCGGCGGTGGAAAAATTAAAAAAATCGAAGCTCCGGGCGGCGGCAGCTACGATATTGAAGCCGGGATGAAAGTCCGGGTCGCGGCCCCTGATCCGCTCCGGCTCGTTAATCCGCTTTGGCATTTTTGGGACGCGAACTGGTGGCCGGACTGGCCGACTTCCGCCGGCAAGCTCGCCTGGTTTTACGAAAAAAGCGGCGGACCGACGGTTGACGGAGTGATCGCCGTTACCCCGGCCGTAGTCGAACGGTTCCTGGCCCTGACCGGGCCGGTCGATATGGGCGATACCTACGGCGAGGTGATCGATTCCGGGAATTTTTGGGAAACACTGCAGCGCTATTCGGAGCAGAAAGCGGACGTTACCAACAAACCGAAGCAGATCATCGCCGACCTGACCGATCGGTTGCTTTCGGAAATGCCGGACAGGGTCAAAAGCGCGGGTTTGCTCGCTATGATAAACCTGGTCGAAACCGGCTTAAAGGAAAAGCAGATTTTGCTATATTTTACCGATGAACAGCTGGAACAAACGATTAAAAAATTCGGCTGGGCGGGAGAAGTCCTGGATACCAATTGGGATTATCTCCAGGTAGTGAATACCAATATCGCCGGCGGCAAGAGCGACCGGGCGATCAACGAGGAATTAAGCCTGGTAACCGATATCCGGCCGGACGGCAGTATCATCGATACTCTCGTAATCTCGCACACCCATACCGGAGTGAAAGGGGAGGAATTTACGGGGGTGAGGAATAACGACTGGATGAGGGTGTATGTGCCTGAGGGCGCGACCTTGCTGGAAGCCGAGGGCTTCGACTCGCTCGACCCGGGCTTATTCGAAGCTCCGGATAAAAGCTGGAGCGAAGACGCGTTTTTGGCTGCCCATGAGAATCAGGCCGCCTCCGGCCCGGACGGGACGCTCATTTACGATGAATTCGGCAAAACCGTATATGCCAACTGGCTGCAGATCGATCCCGGAGAAACGAAAACCGTCACCCTGAAATACGAATTGCCGTTTAAAATATCGCCTGACAGCTTAACGGCAGAAAGCGTATCGGGCGAAAATAAGTTGATGCCGTACGCCCTGCTGG
>CAZYKS010000156.1:0-660 GCA_964648375.1 uncultured Gammaproteobacteria bacterium
AGTTCGGCCTGGGCATCAAGTACGCCGGCGATTACATCTTCGTCGAGATCGGCATAAGCCAGAGACGCCGTTCCTAAGCGTTTAGCCAGCCGGTTAATATCGCCATTAGTGCCATTAATCGCAAGATTTTCGTTTTTTCGGTAAGTATCGACTCCATAGAAGTCGCCGTAAGCATAGGGTGGAGAGCCGATCCGGACATGGACGTGTTTTACTCCGATATCATCCATATCCTTTTTAATATGGGCCAGACTCATTGCTCGCAGTTTCAATATGTCCTCCATACGACCGGAAATCACATTCGAACGGATAAGCGAATCATCAACGATTATAATCTCACGCTTATTTTTAAATAAAGGCCAACGGGTGTTGAATTTTTGCCGTTGGGATTTTTTCTTATCCTTATGGATCGGTTCGATAAAGGTACGGCCGACCGAGTGCGAACGGAAAAATGCTTCCGGCTGATAATTTAAATTAATATTTTTTTTCAACATTTCTGCGTGGTAGCCGTTCGTCACCTCATTGGCTGAATCAGGAATCGGGACCAGCATCTGGGCTGATACGCCGTGTTTGCGGGCCAGCCGCTGACCGGTAAATTGTCGGGCCAAGCCAGCTTCAACGCCGAAGATGATCGAATCGGGGCGCAAGAAATAGATGAATTCG
>CAZYKS010000156.1:670-2688 GCA_964648375.1 uncultured Gammaproteobacteria bacterium
TTTTTCGTCCATTGCATAGTATCGACCTTATCCGCGCTTATGATCGAGAGTTCTCCGGGCATGATATCGCGGATAAATTTCGCTTCGATCATATCCAGGGCGCAAGTTTCGCTGGCGACCACGTAGCCGCCGTTCTTTTTTCCGAGTACCAGCGGGCAAACGCCGAAGCGGTCTTTGGCCACGATTAACTTACCGGCGTAGAGGATTATAAAGCAAAACGATCCTTCCAGTCCCTGGATAACATCGATTATCGCGTCGATAAAATCACGGCGTTTGCTTCGCTCTAATTTTCGGACAAACTTATAAGTATCGGATACTCCGGACTGTTTAGCGTGATCGTTATCCGAATTCAGGTTGACCAGGTTCCCATTATGCAGAACGAAAAAAGTCCGATTGCGGTAGCGGCCGCGCATCGGCTGCCAATTTATTTTATCCTTCGAACCGCCGGTAGTCGAGTAGCGGGTCTGGCCAACGGCAACCTGCCCTTTAAGGGCTTTCAAGGAAGATACGGAAGAAATAACCTGAGCCACCTCACCGGCTCCGATACTCTTAAAATATCTTCGGCCGTTGTAGGTTACGATCCCGGCGGCTTCTTTGCCGCGATGTTGCAGGTTGATTAAACTTATATAAGCGTCTTCGGCAGCCTGTTCTTTATCATAAATTACTCCGACAATTCCGCACATACTTTTACCTCCTTATAGGTTGTTAAAAGATCGTATATTATTTAAATTTAGCGTATAGTATTAATTTAACTCTCCAGCGGCCATCTGTCAACGGATAGAAAATAAACGCGAGGGCAATATTCTATCGAAAAAAGTTGAGAATAAATTAATCCGCAACTATTGACTAATATCCGAATATCGGTTAATTTAAATATACTTAAAACATCACGGAAAAGTTCTTTTCCGTTTTTATTTATTGAATCGTTATTTTAAAAATATTAATTTGGCTCAATTAAAAAAGGAGGATTACCATGAATGGACAATCCCAATTGGATCGTGATGCGATTTTCCTATACGGAATTACCCGGGGAAGTTTTATCCCTAACCCGTTGCCGCTTACACAGAAGGCAGTAGCGTTCGCGTCTCTCCGCCATAAAGGCGAACGCCGCGATGATAATGTCCCCTATATTATCCATCCTCTGGCCGCCGGTAAAACCCTGATTCTTCTGGGGGTCCATAACGACCCGATCCTGGCCGCTACGATTATGCACGATGTGGTCGAGAATAAACGTGCCAGTATGGATGAAATCAAACGGATATTTGGGGATGATGTGGCCCATCTCGTGGATATCCAGACAAAGCGGGATGGGGAGAAGCCGGAAGATTATTACGCGCGCGTCGCCAGCGAAGTCGGGGGCATCCTCGGGAAGGGGGCGGATCGTCTGCATAACATCACGAATATGGTCGGCGTATTCGAACTTCCCCGCCTGAAGCGGTATGTGTATGAAACCGAAAAGTATGTGTTACCGATGCTGAAAGAAGCGCGTTATGTGTATATCGAATACGGGGATGCGCTGGTCATGCTCCATGATTCGATTCGCAATATCGTAAATGTCGCGAAACCCATGATCGAGGCGAAAGAGATGAATGAAGGTATGTCGCCATCGGATAAGGAATAAAGAACCATTATAGCGGTTGCGAGTGAATGCGTAAAAGCATATTCGCAGCCGTTTTTTTTAGCTTGACTCGCCGTACTTATCGGCTTAAAATAAGGGTAACGAGACATAAATCTAAAGAAGCATTGTCCCTCTTGGGCGGGCAGGTCCTAACGTTATTCATCCCGAATTGACTTTCCCGCAAGGGTGGAAATTTTGAAAAATAAAAATTTATTCATATGGAGATTAAAAAAGCAATCGGGAATATTAAAAAAATAATGAAAGATGCCGGTTTTCTTGCCGCTAAAGAAATTTACCGTTCGATTGATAAATCCAGCAATAATCTAAGGAATATTATTTATTCCGGTTCATATAAAAACAAGCCGGCTATATTTAAATTTTATGACGATCCCAGATTTAC
>CAZYKS010000157.1:0-2670 GCA_964648375.1 uncultured Gammaproteobacteria bacterium
TATTCAATAATCCGGGCATATTACCGTACAAATATTGTCCGAACATTCAATCCGGTAAGGGCAGTCGGAGCGAATCGCGTAGCTGCCGGGTAATACACAATCACTGTCAGCCTGGCAGGCGGTCTCTAAACTAACCTGGGTGAACCGCACCGGAAAGCTGATGGCGTCGTCGTTTTCGGGCAGTCCGGAGGGATTATCTTTTCTTAAAATCAGTTCGCCGGTATCGGTCGCGGGCGGGGTGAATTCAAGCTCTAGCTTGAACGGGACGAAATCTTGGGTCATCCAATCTGATTGCGCCTGGGCATAGTGGCTCGCGATCACGTTGCCGTTCGCGTCCCTCATTTCTGCCGGGAATGTCGCTTCGAAGTACCAGGTACCGCGCGCCTCGCCTGTCAATACCAACGGGCTCGAAACCATGGTATCGGCCAGTGATCGGTCCAGGCGGATCTTATCCGATTGTACGCCCTGGCCCTGTTCGGCCGTATATCCCGTATATACCACCCGGTAAATCACGCCGGCCTTGTCGTCGGAGATGAACATCTCGCCTCCGGGCCGGATCAGGACCGCTACCGGGCGTCCGAGCACGTCGTTATCATCGGCCAGCCAGCCGGTAATGAAATCCTCGGTACCGAGATAATTTCCCTGCGCGTCGAGTTTAACGCGCACCACCTTATAGCCGGTCGGCACGGTGCGGTTCCAGGAGCCGTGGTAAGCGACAATCGCATTATACCAATAATCTTCCGGCCAGCCTTCTTCCGGAATAAAATCGATCCCCAGGGGCGCGGAATGCGCCGGAATATCCAAAAAGGCGGGCGTTTTATCGGCGCAAGGGTCGCGGATATACTGGTTTTTATCGAAATTATCGTCATGCACGTTCGCTCCGTAGCAGACCGGCCAGCCATAATCATTAGGCCCGGCCGCGTCCGCCGGAGTATCCGCCGGGATGATATTGATCTCATCCGGGGGCAGATCATCCCCGAGCCAATCCCGGCCCATGTCGGTCGCCCAGATGTCCCCGGTAATCGGGTCTATATTCATAAAGACACTGTTCCGTAATCCGGACGCGAAAACTTTAAGGCCGCTGCCGTCCATATTAGAGACCAGGATCGCGGCCCGCTCATTATCGCTCTCCTGACAGACATTGCAGGAAGAGCCGACCGAGGTTAATAACTTGTTCTCGCCGTTGATCGTGGCCCAGAGTAAGGTCCGGGTATAATGCTCCCCGTCGTCCGGCAGAGTGAACAATACCCGCCGGTTGGCGGCGGTATAGTCTGCCGGGGAATAATCATAGACCGAAACCGCGTTAGTTTCGGCAACATACAATTCACAAGTCCCGTCCTCTGCGCATCTGACCACCAGGCCATGCGGATTATACAGCCCGGACAGGACTACGACAGTATCGTCGGCGCGACCGTCACCGTTATGGTCGGGCAAAGCCACTACCTGCCCCGCCTGGGTGATGCTCGCCAGCAGCCCCCCGTTCGGCAGATTGACAATTACCCGCACCGGCCCCAGGTCGCGCGCGAAGACCGACAGTGCGAAACCGGACGGTAACGCGAGCGGCATGCCAATCGTATTCGTGGAGGTCGCGAAATGGCCGCTGTTGATCTTTTCCCGTTCGTTGATGCTGTCGATGATATCGGCGATATTTTTTTCCGTGTTTATCAGGACCGGCCTGATCCCGCGGATAATAACCAAGGCGAATAAAGCCGTTATTATTACGACAATCAATACGACGATGGTAGCAATAATTTTAAATTGTTTGGCCATATTATCGCGTAAGCTATATTAAATACGTCCGTTTAGCCTTTCCAGCCGTCCGTTATCATATAATAGCCTAAAATTAGGATTAATTCAATAGCAGCCTGAGACATATAATTTGTTGATCTTAACCTGTAACTTAATATTTGATATTATCGGATAGCTTAGGTACTTAACGCTGATTTAGCCCTGATTGGTACGCAGATGCAACGCGGATAACGTATTCTTCAATAATTAAAAATGGCTTTAATCGATAAGCCATAATTAAAGATTTCTTTAAATTTTTATTTTCCTTCATTACGCACAACCGTAAAAACTGAACGCATAGGCCCGTAATTTCCCCGACTGTACGACAATCTCCAGATTACCTTTAAGCGGGGATTTATTTCTGGCCAGATTATAAAGCGTCGGCTTTTTAATCATCAGTTCGCCGCCCAAGCCGAGATCGGCCCCCCGGAACTTTCGGGGCAACGGCTTCCCATTCAGGAATATCTTCACGCTGGCCGGCGTCTTTATCGGTTGAGCGATAAAATTGACCTCGGTCCCTTTAAAATTAAGCAGCAAGCCGGCGCCGGCACGGGCCGACTCCACGTATTCTTCGGTAGTATGCCAGGACCCTTCCAGGGCCAGGCAGTCTTCCGGAATTTTATCCGGTTTGGCATAATCATAAACTTCGCCCAAGCGGTAGCCTTCTTCGTTGATGATCGCCCCTTGTTCGTTGCCGATACACAGGTTCGGGGTCGGCAGGATGCAGGATTTTTTATGTTTATGTTTATGGTTTACCAGCCGGGGCAATTTCAAATCCGGACTGGACGCGGCTACCAGTCCCTGGATCACCTGTTCGGTATCCGCAAAGCCGTTGCCATCCGTACTTTTATAAATAAGATTGCCTTTCTGGTCGGCCAGATA
>CAZYKS010000158.1:0-2639 GCA_964648375.1 uncultured Gammaproteobacteria bacterium
TCTTTTTTTAAATATAACCCATAACCTATAACCTATAACCTATAACCCATAACCTATCACTCATAACCTATAACCCATAACCTATAACTCGCGATCAACCAAAGAACAAGCTTAATCAGGCTTGTTCTTTTATTTTACATATTTCAAATATTTAAAAATTTATGTTATAATAATTAAGTGTTAATTAATTTAATTCATGAAATCATATGGCGGCGAATAAAAGTAATAAATCCAAAGAAGTGAATATCGCGATTAACGGCTTCGGACGGATCGGGAGGGCGGTGTTTAAGGCGATACTGGCTAAAAAAGCGGGTTTTAATATCGTGGCCGTAAATGACCTGACCGACACCGGAACGCTGGCGCATCTGTTGAAATACGATTCTGTTTACGGCAAGCTGGAAGCCGAGGTGTCGGCGGGCAAGGATTATATCATGGTCGGCCGTAAAAAATACCGGGTATTATCGGAGCGGGAGCCGGCTAACCTGCCCTGGGGGAAACTTAGCGTCGATATCGTGATCGAATCGACCGGGCGCTTCCGTACCCGCGAGGACGCGGGCCTGCATCTTAAAGCCGGTGCGAAAAAGGTTATTATATCGGCACCGGCCAAGGGCGCGGGCGTGAAAACCGTAGTACTCGGCGTTAACGAGCATATCCTTAAAAAGACCGATAAAATCATCTCTAACGCCTCCTGCACTACCAATTGTCTGGCACCGGTAACGGACGTGGTCCGGCGGAATTTCGGCATTAATAAAGCGATCATGACCACGGTCCATTCCTATACCGCCGACCAGAACCTGGTAGACGGCCCCCATAAGGACCTCAGGCGGGCCCGGGCCGCGGCCCTGAATATCGTCCCCACTACTACCGGGGCGGCGCTGGCTACGGCCATTACCATCCCGCAGCTGAAAGGCAAGTTCGACGGCATGTCGATCCGGGTGCCGACCCCGGTCGGATCGTTATGCGATATCGTCTATATCACCCGCAAAAAAACCGAAGAAAAAGCGATCAATAACGCCTTTAAAGCGGCTGCGCGCAGCGCCCGCCTGAAAGGCTTCCTCGAGGTGTCGGCGGAACCGCTGGTGGTTAAGGATATCGTCGGCAACCCGGCCAGCGCGATCGTGGATACGACTCTCACAAAAGTGATTGGCGGGGATTTAGTGAAGGTGGTAGCCTGGTATGATAATGAATGGGGATACTCGTGTAGAGTAGTTGATCTGATCGGTTATATCCAGAGAAAAAAAATAATTTAATGGTTTATATGCGTGTTATGAGTTATAGGTTATGAGTTATAGGTTATATATTTATTAAACACATAATTTTTATAATAACTCATAACCTATAACCCATAACTCGTTTTATTCCGATTATATGGCGAATGATATAATTACAAAATTAAAAAACGCTAATTTGGTCGGCCGGGGCGGCGCCTGTTTTCCGACCGGGAAGAAATGGGAGATCGTTAAGAATGCTGCGGGCGAAAAGAAGTATGTTATCTGCAACGCTTCGGAAGGGGAGCCGGGGATTAAGAAAGACGCGTATATCCTCGAACACCATGCCGACCGGCTGGTGGACGGCATCAGGATCGCGGTTGAATTCCTGGGGGCCGAAAAAGCGTATATTTATATCAATCCGGATTACTTTAAGCTTTACCGGGCTAAACTGGAAAAACTGATCGGCAAGGGCAGACTCGAGGTCTATGAAAAAAAGCATGAAGCCGGCTATGTCGGCGGGGAAGAGACCTCGGCCATAAACTCGATCGAAGGCCGGCGGATCGAGCCGCGCCTGAAGCCGCCCTTTCCGACCGTCAAGGGACTTTGGGGGATGCCCACCCTAGTGAATAATGTCGAGACTTTTTACGACGTCAGCCTGATCGCGGCCGGGGAGTATGAATACAAGCGTTTTTATACGGTTGGCGGCGATTGCCTGAACGACGGCGTGTACGCTTTCCATAAGAACTGGACTATCGCCAAGATCCTCGAAGCTACGGATAATTATCCGGATTTCGAATTTTTCGTGCAGGCGGGCGGCGACGCTTCCGGCATAGTCCTGAACTCGGACCAGCTCGGGGTGCCGGTGATCGGATCGGGCGCGATCACGGTTTACAGCATGCTAAAGGCCAAGCCTTTGGACCTGATGAAGCGCTGGATCGATTTTTTTAAGAGCCAGTCTTGCGGCCAGTGCACGCCCTGCCGGGAAGGGACGCTGCGGCTGAAAGAGATCATTTATTCGGAAGAGCCGGACTGGAAGCTGGCCGGGGAGCTTTTGGATAATCTCCGCGACACGTCTTTTTGCGGGCTCGGCTGCGCCGTTCCCAATCCATTTTTTTCGTTCGCTCAGAATGTGTTGCCGCTCTATAAAGGGCATAATATCGACTTGCCGGTTAACGCGAGGAAGTTGATATGCGACTGCTTTCATTAAATCATATAAATCTTATTAATCATCGCAAATAGTTTGCAGGGATTAATAAGATTTATAAGATGGCTAAAATCAAAATTAAACTTAACGGTAAAGATGTAACCTGCGAGGAGGGGCAGACTATTTGGCATGTGGCTAAGGATAACGGGGTGTATATTCCGGGGCTGTGTTCGCATCCGGATTTTCCGATCAAGGGGAATTGCCGGATTTGCGTGGTCGAGATC
>CAZYKS010000159.1:0-2637 GCA_964648375.1 uncultured Gammaproteobacteria bacterium
GCGGCTTCCGCCATCCGTTCGCTCGCAAAGACCAAGTGCAGATCGATCAAGATCGGAACTTATGGCGAGGGTGATGCGGGTGCCGGTTTGCGGGCTTTAGTCGAAGGATTTATCCTGGGCGCCTATAATTTCGAGGAATATAAATCCAAGAAAAGCCATCAACCGGTTAATCGGATTTTGATCGCATCGGAAGCATACGACAATATACCGGTAGATAAGGATGAGGCCGTTAAAGCGCTTAAAACCGCGCAAGTAGTTGCCGAAGCGGTCAATTATACCCGCGATATCGTTAACCGGACCCCGGCCGATATCACTCCGGTTACGCTGGCGGAAACAGCCAAGCGGTTGGCCCGGGAGAGCGGTCTTAAAATTCAGGTGCACGGCGAGGATTATTTAAAAAAAGCCGGTATGGGCGCGATGCTGGCGGTCGCTAAGGCCAGCCCCCACCCGCCGCAGCTTATCCATCTCACCTATAAACCGGAAAAACCGAAAGCGAAAGTAACGATCGTAGGCAAGGGGCTGACTTACGATACCGGGGGCCTGAGCCTTAAGCCATCGGATAGTATGCGCACGATGAAATCCGACAAAAGCGGCGCCAGCGCCGTCCTCGGGATCATGCGGGCGGCCGCGGTCCTGAAACTGCCTCTTGAGCTTCACGGGATCATCGGGGCGGTCGAGAACGCGATCGGCAAGGACGCTTATAAGCCGGATGACGTATTGGTCGCCAGGAATAAAAAGACGATCGAAGTCAAGAATACCGACGCGGAAGGCCGGCTGGTCCTGGCGGATTGCCTGGGCTACGCGCAGGAGCTGAAACCTGATTATATCGTCGATATCGCGACATTGACCGGCGCCTGTATCGTCGCTCTCGGGGAATATACGCTCGGTGTGTTCGGGTATAACGACGGACTTAAACAGGGATTCAAGCAAGCAGGGAGCGCGAGCGGGGAATTGACTGCTGAGCTGCCATTCAATAAATATTTGAAGAAGCTCTTAAAAAGCGAGGTAGCCGATATCAGCAATATTTCCTTAGCGGGAAATAAAGGCGGGGCGATTACAGCCGCGTTATTTTTGGGTGAGTTTATCGAAAAAAATTATCAGGACCGCTGGGTACATCTCGACATCGCCGGGCCGGCCTATGTGGAAAAACCCTGGGGTTATAACCCCTACGGCGCCAGTGGAACCGGAGTCAGGTTGGTTATCAGATGGCTGGAAAATTTAAACGAAAAATAGGTAAAAATTTATATAAATTGATTAAAACCCCGTATTGTTCGGGGTTTTATGGTATTAGGGTTTTATGGTATAATATAGGTAGGTTAATAAACACCAGCATGTTTTATATTAGCTTTATTTTAAGTTTTTAAAGATGTGCGGAACTAAGCAGAAGTTAATTAGTGATTAGCCAACCAGTTAATTAGGAATCCGTCAGAATATTATCTCTCCTAATTAACTAATCACTAATTAACTAGTCAACTAAACCAACATGGCCATAAAAGCGGGAATCGGGGTAAGCAATAAGCCGGATCCGGTCAAAGCCGGCAAAGACGCCGCCAGGCAGGCGCTTGATGATGTAAAAGGGCCTGATTTGATTTTGGTTTTTTCATCCAGTAATTATCTCCAGCAGCAAGTCGTCAACGGGGTAAAAGAGGTAATTAAGGATATTCCTATGGTCGGCTGCAGCGATGCCGGTGAAATTACTCCATACGGACTGACCAGCAACAGCGTGGTGGTGATGGCGATATCGAGCGATAAGATAAAATTCAGCGTGGCGGTCGGGGGGAAAATTATGGACAGTTCGAGACGGGCCGGGGAGATGTTATCCGAACACATCACGAAAGAGTCAGGCGGAAAAATTTCATCGTTGATCATCCTCAGTGATATACTGTCCGGCAGCGGATCGGAAATTATCAGGGGGGTGGAAAGCAAGCTCGATGGCGAGACCCTGGTTATCGGGGCCGCGGCCGGGGATGATTTTTTATTCAAAGAAACCTACGTCTATTTTAATGATCGCGCCATCCCCTCCGGATTGGTCGGGGTCGGTTTGTCCGGGGACTACTCGATCGGAGTCGGCGTCCGCCACGGCTGGATACCGATCGGCCTGCCGGTTACGGTAACGCGTTCGCATGGGTCTTTAGTTGATGAAATCGACGATAAACCCGCGATCGCTTTTTATGAGGACCATTTCGGAATGAAAGCGAGCCAGATGATCCAGGAATCATTCGCCCAACTGGCGATTACTTATCCTTTGGGGATGAAACTGGCGGGCAGCGACGAGATGCTTATCCGCTATCCGATCGATATCCATAGTGACGGCGCGATCCGGTTTACTTCGGGTATTCCCGCCGGTTCGGAAGTCCGGCTGATGCTGGGATCACGCGATGAAGCGATTAAGGCGGCCGAGCACGCCACCTATATTGCGGTAAAGCAACTGTCAGGGGCGCCGGTCAGGCTGGCTTTAGTCTTCAGCTCGATCGCCCGCCGCAAACTCTTGGCCCAGAAAGCCGGATTGGAATTGAAAGAAGTCCAGAATATTATCGGCCGGGACGTGCCGCTTTTGGGCTTTCATGCTTACGGCGAATTTTCCCCGATCATCGGCCAACTGAAAAACCGTACGACTTATTTTCATAACGAAGGGAT
>CAZYKS010000160.1:0-1642 GCA_964648375.1 uncultured Gammaproteobacteria bacterium
AATCGATTTTCGAAATCATCATCGGCGTACTGGAGCAGACGTTCGGCTGGGTGAAAAAACTGTAACGATAAGTTCGAAGTACGAAGGTCGAAGTCCGAAGTTGATATTTTGAATTTTCCATAATTATAAATTGTATTATTTTTCAAATTTCGTAATCAGAAAGACGGCACATGAAAAATGATTTAAAAGTTAGATTTAAATTGTTCGCCCTTAGGATAATTAAACTGGCAAATGCTTTACCGAAAAATGCAATTGGGAATGTTATTAGGTATCAAATAATAAAATCCGGAACCTCGTCTGCTGCGAACTATCGGGCCGCTAGAAGAGGAAAATCAAAACTAGATTTCATAGCTAAGTTAGGAATTGTTGAGGAAGAATTGGATGAAACATGCTTTTGGATGGAAATATTAATAGACGCGGAACTTATGAAAAAAGAGTTAATTATAAATTTATACGAAGAAGCTAATCAATTATTGGCAATAATTGTGAGTTCGAAAAAAACAGCCCGAATGAGTCAGACGTGATGCTTGTACTTCGTGCTTCGTACTTCGAACTTCATACTTTATCCCCATGCATCCCCATGCAAAACAACTAAAGATATTTTTGATAACCGCAAGTCTGGTGCTGGCTTGTGTTTTTGTTTGCGTATCCGGCGTTAAGGCTACCATTAATCCGATGCTGAAGTTCCAGGGAAAAGTCACGGCGTTGGACGGAAGCGAACTTTCCGATGGCGTCTATGACATGAGCTTCGGTTTATATACATCCGCCACCGGCGGAGCGCCTGTCTGGAGCGAGAACCAGACCGCCGCCACCATGTTCTCGGCGAGTATAGCGAATTCAGCGGCCGGTGCCAGCACTACTGTGATTACCTTTAGTGGAGCGGGCGCTACCGGTACGCTGGCGGTTGGACAATATTTATATGATGCCGATCAGGGCGAAACTGCATTGATTGTAGATTATAATACCGGAGCTAATACGATCGAGGTGGTCGGGTCTTCTTTAGGCTGGAGCGACGGCGATAGCATCAATAACCGTCCTTACGTCGAAGGCGGCATTATCGATGTCAATCCGGGGACGGTAAGCGGCCTAACAGCGGTAGATTTCAACCAGACGCTTTATCTGGAAGTGGTCTTTAACGGCGAGACTATGCAGCCGCGGAAACTCTTGACGAGTGAAGCGAGCGCGTTCGAAGCCGCCCGGGTCGGCGGCAAGAGCGCTGATGAGCTGGCTTCGTTAGCCGAAAATGAAACGATAACGGGTGCGTGGAGTTTCGATAATATTTTAAGTATTGCCACTACTTCCGTTAGCACCGCCCTGACCGTGACCCAGGGCGGCACCGGTAATATTGTCGAGTTCGCGGGCGCGACTTCGAGCGTAGCGGTGCTCTCGGACGGCCGGCTGCGGATCGGCGACTATACTTTTCCGGCCAGCCGCGCCGGCGCGTCCGCCGGCTATGTCCTGAAAGTAAGCTCTGCCGGCAATATGTATTGGGCGAACGATATCGCCGGCTCTGGCGGCGGCTCCGGTCTATGGGCGTCCGGCACCCAGGCCCTTTACGGGAATTATACCTATCAGTCCGATGCCGGTAATAAGCTGGTGATCGGCAATAATGTCTTAACCGGCCCGGCGGGATTGCAATTTG
>CAZYKS010000160.1:1652-2622 GCA_964648375.1 uncultured Gammaproteobacteria bacterium
GAGGGATTGTCCTGGTTCGACACGCTCGGGATCAGCGCCGGGCAGGAACTGCGGCTGTATGATTCCGACAGCTCCAATTATGCCGCGCTCCGGGCTACCGGTACGGTAGCAAGCGATTTTGTCCTTACTCTTCCCGGCGGCTATGGCGCGTCCGGGCAGGCGCTTCTGACCGGTGAAAACGGCAACCTTTATTGGGGTTCCCCGACCGGTTTCGTTTACGTCAATGCCGGTTCTACCGGTCAGATATCTTACTATGCAGGTGCCGGCAGTAGCTTGTCCGCGACATCTTCGATATATATTAGCGATAACCAACGCGTAGGAATAGGATCAAGTTCCCCCTGGCAGCTTTTAGGCGTCGGTGGTTATGGCGGTTTTGAGGGATTATGTTTGGGCGGGTCATGTATAACTGACTGGAGCGTGGCCGGATCGTTAAGCGGCACCGGTACGCCGGGCGCAATCGCGATTTGGCAGACCGCGAATATTTTAGGCTCGACATCTACTTTAGCGACCGCCTATGGCGGCACCGGTACCACTACCTGGACCCAATATGCCTTGCCCTATCTTAGTTCAGCTAATGAGTTCGGTGAAGTTATGATTGGTTTGCCTAATCAGGTCCTGGTAGTTAATCCTTCCGGTACCGGATATAATTGGACCGCTACATCCTCCTGGGATACCGATACCCATCTGGTCCTGGGCGCCCAATACTCATCCGCCCAATCCGGCCTTACCCAGATTCTGGCCACCTCTACCTCAGGCACTGATTTCTCGATTATCTCAAACGCCAATACCCATACTTTTTATCTCCCGAGCGCGAGCGCTGTGAATCGCGGTCTCTTGACTCCGGCCGATTGGAGCGCCTTTAACGCCAAACTGGGAACCCTTAGCGATATCGGACTAGCCAGCGGCAATCTGATTGTAGGTAACGCGAGCGGCGAGGCCTCGGCTACCAGTTCGGTCATCATCACCCCGG
>CAZYKS010000161.1:0-2616 GCA_964648375.1 uncultured Gammaproteobacteria bacterium
ATCCGTTGCTATAAATATATCCACTACCCTGCGAATCAACGAATCTATTCACGAATATAACGAATATTCTCGTTACACCTCAATCGTATTCGTAAATTCGTGAGAGGATTCGTAGATTCGTAGGAGATATTAATTCGATAATAATATCGACACGACCGTCAGTTCGTTGTAATTCACCATCGGTTCGATCGCCGCCTGTTGCCAGACTTCGTTGTTTTCTTTATCGACCTGGGTGACCTTACCGATGATCAAGCCGCGCGGGATGTCGGCTTCCAGGCCGGAAGTTACGATAATATCCCCGGCTTTCACGTCGTCGGTCTGGGGAATGAAATTCATCCCGATCGTCAGCCCCAGACTGCCTTCGGTGACGCCGGCGGTCTTATCGCTGTTTAAGATCGTGGCCGCCAATTTGCATTTACCGTCAGTAGCCAGTACTACTTTCGCTTCATTATTTTTTACTTCCGATATCTTGCCGATAATCATGCCCTCGCTATTGAGCACCGGCCGCCCGACAGAAAGGCCGCTATTCGACCCCTTATTGATCACCAATTCCTGGCTTTTTACGGGCAGGTCGGAGAGCTCCCCCCGGGAGATGACATCCGCCAGCACGTACTGCTCGTCATGGTCCTTGAAAAAATCAAGATATTCCCGCAGCTGCTGGTTTTCCTCTTCGACCATCTTCAAACCGGTATTTTCCACAGTCAGCCGGTTTATCTCCTGCTTAAGGCTTTCCACCTGGCTGGCTAAGCTGGCGCTGTCTGCCGGCGGCGAATTTTCATTATTCAGTTTGTGGCCGATCGAAAAAATATTGCTTAATACCGGATTGACCGCCGCCCTGACCAAGCCTTCGAACGGCAGCAGGACGTTAGTGAAATGTAAAAAAATCAGCAGTACGATCACTGCCAATAAGGTAGATATGTTTTTTCGGTCGGATTTTAACATAAAATTATGGGCGTATTGCTACATTAAGCGTTATATTACCCACGAATATACAAATTTATTATACAAATTTACAAATATACAAATATATATTCGTGTATTTGTAAATTTGTATCCGGATTTGTAAATTCGTGGGTAATTAGTTATCTGCCCCTGGCGAGAGCAATTTGTCCAACAGCTCCTGGTCGCCGAGCAGTATCCCGGTGCCCCTGACCACGCAGGTAAGGGGATCGTCCGCCACCCGTACCGGTATCTTAGTCGCCTGGGCGATCTCCTTGTCGAGCCCCCGCAGAAGTGCTCCGCCGCCGGTCAGGATAATCCCCTTCTCGTAAATATCGGATACCAGCTCCGGCGGGGTGGTCTCGAGCGTACTCTTGATATTCTCGATAATCTGGCCGATCGTTTTACCGATAGCTTCGCGCACCTGGCTGTCGGTTATCGTTACCGCCCGCGGCAGGCCGTTGATCAGGTCGCGGCCTTTTATTTCCATCTCCATCGGCTCTTTCAGGGGCGTCGCCGATCCGATCTTGATCTTGACGCTTTCGGCGATCTGGTCGCCGATCAGAATATTGAATTCTTCCCGTACGTACTGCACGATATTGTTATCGAGGGCATTGCCCGCCAGCCTGAGGGTTTTATAAGTGACTACGCCCCCGAGGGAAATAACCGAGATTTCCGAAGTCCCGCCGCCGATATCGACGACCATGGTCGCGGTCGGCTCGGCTACCGGCAGGCGGCTGCCGATCGCGGCGGCCATCGATTCCTCGATCAGATATACCTGGCGGGCGCCGGCCGATTTAGCCGCGTCCTCGACCGCCTTTTTCTCGACTTCGGTGATATCCAGGGGAATACCGATAACCACGCGCGGCCGCGGGATCAGGGTAAAGCTTTCGGCATGAACCTTATCGATAAAATACTTAAGCATCTTCTCGGTCACTTCGAAATCGGATATTACCCCGTCTACGAGGGGCATGATCGCCTGGATATGGCTCGGGGTGCGGCCGACCATCTTCTGCGCTTCCGCTCCCACAGCCAAAATCTCGTCGGTACGGGTATTGACCGCGACTACCGACGGTTCATTGATCACGATCCCCTTTTCGTTGGTATAAACCAGGGTATTTTTCGTGCCCAGGTCGATGCCGAGGTCTTTAGAGAATTTTCCGAGGAATTTGTTGAACATGACACTCAGGTGTCATCCTGAGGAGCGATAGCGACGAAGGATCCCGTTTTATACGCTTCCGACAGAATTTAAAATTTCATTAATTAAAGAGTCTTTATTTATACTTCTCAAAATCTATCCGGTATGCGTTTCGTTCATCTTATCCCAATCCCATCCCCTGTCTTTGTTATGCTCCAGTTTATCGAAAATCTCTTTCTCAATATCGATTTTATACACGCCCGCCAGATGCAGAATCCTGATAACACAATCGGCCAGTTCTTCCGCGAACCCGTCTTTGCCGTCCATATTTTTACGGCGATACGCTTCCATGGCCTCGCTGACTTCACCGTGGATGAGAGCGATTTTTTCGAGCGTATTGATCTCGTCCGGTTTTCTTCCGAAACCTTTATCCCCGGCAATATCCATTATCTGTTTTAACAGTTGCTTTAAAGTTATTTGATTATTTTTCATATAGGGATAGTCTTGTTAATCGATCTGCCCAGTACTAATAACTTTTC
>CAZYKS010000162.1:0-2590 GCA_964648375.1 uncultured Gammaproteobacteria bacterium
GGACCCGTCCCCGCCCTGGCAGACCGTATCGGGGTCGATCGGCTCCTTAAAAGTGACCACGATCACGGTATTGCGGGGGACGTCGCGCTGGTCCCGGGCCGGATAATGCGATTCGATAATGCCCGAGCCCAGGGCCGGAATCCCGCCGCCGTTTCCACTACCGCCGTTTCCACCACCGCCGCTGCCATTAAAGGTCGCATCGAAGAAAAATTTCACGATAAAGGCGGTAATCCCCCAGGCCGCCAGGATGATCAGGAGTCCGATGATCGCGTTCCTGAGAATCTTCTTGGCATTATCGACCTTAGCCGGATCGCCGCCGCTCATCATCCAGACATACCCGGCATAGATAATCAAAATTACCGCGATTATCCCCAAAAACCCCAGCGCTACCTGGATAATATTGACGACAATATCGCGCGGATCCCGGTTGGACAATCCGATATTCTGTCCGTAATCGACCCCCAGATTAGCCTGGGCATAGACGGCTCCGGCAAATAAGGAAAAAATAAAAATGGCCAAGATAAAAATAAAAAAGCCATTTATAAGTCGCGTCCGCTCCTTTTTTCTTAATTGAAAACGCATGGGAAAATTAAGTTAGATTAAATATTTTTAATCCACAGTTGATAATGTTATTATAACATATTTCGCTTTATTAGTGCAATTAAAGTTATCTTATTTAATAATATCCTATTTACATTAAACATTTATAGTAAGCAGTAAACAGTAAGCAGACGGCAGAAAATTGATTGTCATTCTGAGTGAAGTGAAACGGAGCGAAGAATCCCGATGCACGCCGCAACTAATTTCGGGATCCTTCGGTCGCTATCGCTCCCTCAGGATGACATTTTCTGTTTACTGTTTACTGCCGTCTAGATATATTAATAAAACCCGATTATACTATTGTTAAATAATATTAAAACAGAATATTCACCCTCTCCGCGTCCCTTCGGCTTTACAAAATTAAATTTTTATACTAAAATAAAGAACGTACTATCATTATTTTTTATGGCTCTCACTATCGAACAAATAAAAAATAAGGTGAAATTAAACGACCCTAAGGCTGACCTGGAAATGATCGACCTGGCTTATGATTTTGCCGAAAAAGCCCATGGTAGCCAGAAGCGCAAGAGCGGCGAACCCTATATCCAGCATAGCCTGCACGCCGCCTTCATCCTGGCCCAGATGCGGGCCGACCTCGATACCGTCATTGCCGGCCTTTTGCATGACATCCCCGAAGATACCGAACATAGCCTCGAGGAAATCGAAAAAAATTTCGGCTCCGAAGTCGCCGTCCTGGTTGAAGGGATCACCAAACTTTCCAAGATCAAATACCGGGGCGTCGAGCGCTACGTCGAGTCGCTGCGGAAAATGTTCCTCGCTATGGCCCGCGATCTGCGGGTTATTTTAATTAAATTCGCCGACCGCCTGCATAACCTCAGGACCCTGGACGCGCTGCCGGAGAAAAAACGCCTGCGGATCGCCCAGGAAACGATGGAGATCTACGCACCCATCGCCGGCTTACTCGGCATCTGGCGCCTGAAATGGCAGATGGAGGATTTATGCTTCAAGTACCTGTATCCGGAAGAGTACAAAAAACTCGAATATAAATACGAGGTGGAAAGGAAGGTGGAGCAAACCCAGTATATCCAGAAAATAAAGAATATCCTGGGGACGAAACTTAACGAAGCCGAAGTCGACCATAAAATCCAGGGCCGGTTCAAGCATCTCTACAGCATTTACCGGAAGATGAACCGCAAAGACCGGAAATTCGATGAAATTTACGATGTCTTCGCCCTGCGCGTGATCGTACCCACGATCGCGGATTGCTACAAGACCCTGGGGATCATCCATTCCCTGTGGAAGCCGAAAGCCAGCCGTTTCAAGGACTATATCGCCGTACCCAAGCCTAACGGCTACCGCAGCCTCCATACCACCGTCTTCGGCCCTGATGGCAAGGCTACCGAATTCCAGATCCGCACCGATGAAATGAACGAAGAAGCGATGTACGGGATCGCCGCCCACTGGCATTATAAGCTGAAAAGCGATTCAAAGACCGAAGCCCTGAAGCAGCCGGCCTGGGTCAAGGAGATCCTGCAAATCCAGCGCGAATCGGAAAATACCCATGATTTCATCAAACAGATCAAATTCGACGTCTTCTCGAACCGTATTTTCGTATTTTCCCCCAAAGGCGACGTCTTCGACCTGCCTGAGGGATCCACACCGGTCGATTTTGCCTATTCGGTCCATACCGATATCGGCAACCAGGCGACCGGGGCACTGGTTAACGATAAGATGTCGACGCTCGACCACTTGCTCGAGAACGGCGACCTGGTCGAGATCATCACCGATAAAAAAAGAAAAAGCCCTAATCGCGGCTGGCTCAAATTCGTCAAAACCCACCGCGCCAAGGAAAAAATCAGGCAGGCCACCAATACCACCCGCCTGGAGCAGATCAAGAAGATCATCCCGGGGATATAAATTTACTGTGTAGGCGGACAAAAGTTTGTCCGCCTACACAGTAAATTTACAATAAAGACGACCAATCACTTGGTCGTCTTTATTGTATTAGCGGGTCCAAAATAAATTGTAG
>CAZYKS010000163.1:0-2560 GCA_964648375.1 uncultured Gammaproteobacteria bacterium
TTACGCCAAGTGACGCCAAAGATACGCCAAGTGACGCTAATATGGACGCCAAGTGACGCTAATAACGAAGACGAGTTATATTAAATTATTCGTTTTAATTATTTAAAATAAATAAGGATCGGATATTCCAGCGGCCTTTAGGCCAGGGTTTATGAGGTTTTAACCTCGTCGTTGTCGGGCAGGCTAAAGCCTGCACGACCCTCGGCTAAAGCCGGGTGGAATTACTAGATATGGCGAATACCAGAGATATACAGCGGCGGATAAAATCCGTCGAGAGTACCAAGAAGATCACCAAAGCCATGGAAATGGTGGCGGCCTCCAAGATGCGCAAAGCGGTGGAGGGGGTTTTGCGCACCCGGTCGTACGCCAATTTGAGCTGGGCGACGGTTTTGAATCTGTCCGAATCGGTCAGCGTCAAGAACGGGAATGAACCGCATCCGCTTTTAAGCAAGCGGGATAAAATCAATAAGATCGGCTTTATCCTGATTACTTCCAACCGCGGTTTGTGCGGCGGTTTCAATACCGCCGTGGTCAACAAGGTCCATGAATCGGTAAAACAGCATCAGGATCAGGGGCAGAGCGTCGTGATCGAAGCCGAATTCGTCCTGATGGGCAAAAAAGGAGCCAATATCCACCACCACCATGGGCATAATATCGTGGCCGAATTCCCGAAACTCGACCTAGTCAGTGAAGTGAACGAGATCGTACCGGTAGCCAAGCTGATCATCCAGGAATATCTGTCCGGGGCTTACGACAAGATCATGGTCGCCTATACCGATTTCGTCAGCGCTTCGAAACAGGTACCGAGGGTCAAACAGATTCTGCCGGTCGATATTTCCACCCAGGACGAATATTTGGGAATCGTCGGAGAGGATACGCGCGTCGGCCTGGATAAGGATTTCGTCGCCGGAAAAGAAGCCCAGCATTCGCGCGTCGGCGATTTTACCTACGAATACGAATTCGAGCCCAGCCCCCGGGAAGTGCTCGATGAGATGATCCCGCGCCTGATCGAGATCCAGCTTTACCAGGCGCTGCTCGAATCGAATGCGTCCGAACACAGCGCCCGTATGAACGCCATGCACCAGGCCAATGACGCCGCCAAAGATATGGTGAACGAATTGACCTTCCATTACAATAAAGCCCGGCAGGCGAGTATTACCGCCGAGATCGCGGAAATCAGCGCGGGAGCGAATGCTTTGGCGGAGTAATCTTATAAATCTTATTAATCTTTGCATTAATTTCAGCAGGGATTCATAAGATTAATAAGATTAAATGTAAAAAATATTATGCCAGATAAAAAAAACGGAATCATTAAACAAATCATCGGTGCGGTCGTAGACGTGCATTTCGAAGGCGGACTGCCGGAAGTGTATACGGCTCTGGAAACCAAGGTAGGGGAAGAGAAACTGGTACTCGAAACCCAGCAGCATCTCGGCTCGAACATGGTGCGGACGATCGCGATGGGCTCGACTGACGGTTTGAAGCGCGGAGAGAAAGCGGTCAATACCGGCAAGCCGATTACGGTGCCGGTCGGGAATAATACCCTGGGACGGATTTTCGACGTGCTCGGCAACCCGGTCGACGGCAAAGAAGCGCCGCAGACGGAGAAGCAGTATCCGATCCATCGGACGGCGCCCGCATTCGTCGACCAGTCGACCAAGACCGAGATCCTTGAAACCGGGATTAAGGTTATCGATCTGATCGCCCCGATCTCGAAAGGCGGGAAAGTCGGCATGTTCGGCGGCGCTGGAGTCGGAAAGACCGTTATTATCATGGAGCTGATCAATAATATCGCGAAACAGCACGGCGGCTTCTCTGTATTCGCCGGAGTCGGGGAACGGACCCGCGAGGGCAATGAACTTTACCATGAAATGAAAGATTCGGGGGTGTTGGATAAGGTATCGATGGTTTTCGGACAGATGAACGAACCGCCGGGAAATCGCGCCCGGGTAGCCTTATCGGGGCTCGCAATCGCGGAATTTTTCCGCGATGAGCAGAACCAGGACGTGTTGTTTTTTATCGATAATATTTTTAGATTTACCCAGGCCGGTTCGGAAGTATCGACCTTACTCGGGCGCATGCCTTCGGCTGTAGGCTACCAGCCGACCCTGGCTACGGAAATGGGCGAACTCCAGGAGCGGATCACCTCGACCAATAAGGGATCGATCACTTCGATCCAGGCCGTTTACGTGCCGGCCGACGACCTGACCGATCCGGCGCCGGCTACGACCTTCGGCCACCTGGACGCGACCGTGGTGTTGGCGCGCAGTTTGACGGAGCTCGGAATTTATCCGGCAGTCGATCCGCTCGATTCTTCCTCGACTATTCTCGACCCCAAACACGTAGGCCAGGACCATTACGATGTTGCGCGCGGGGTGCAGAAAGTGTTGCAGCGCTATAAAGATCTGCAGGATATCATCGCCATTCTCGGTATGGAAGAATTGTCGGATGAGGATAAGGTCATTGTCGCACGCGCCCGCAAGATCCAGCGGTTCCTCTCGCAGCCGTTCTCGGTCGCGGAAACGTTTACCGGACGTCCGGGCAAATATGTGGGCCGTGA
>CAZYKS010000164.1:0-2554 GCA_964648375.1 uncultured Gammaproteobacteria bacterium
GATATCAAATATATGCGGAAAACGTTACTATTCAGTATTATAATATTTGCGACTGTCTTATCCGGCTGTGGGAATAAACCGGTGGCGATGGATGTCCTTAATAATGCGGGCGTGTATACTTACCGTAATGCTGATTTAGGCTTTACGATCGATCTGCCTCCGGAGTTCGAACATTATCAGACGCAAAAAACCGCCTACGACGGCTACACGGATCTCGACATATTCGTGCCGACCGGAGATCCTAACTATCACTTCGATATTCTCGGTTACGGAAAACCGGTCCGGATAAGGGTGTATGATAATAGTTATTGGCAAGGGCTTGACGAGAACGGTGAAGATCGTACCGATTATCAGGAGCTGGGAGAAAAAAACGATAAAATTTACACCATCCGGTTCTGGCAGGATATCCCGGCTGACTGGCAGGATAAATGGAGCGACGAGATGAAAAATAATATCGTTAATTCGTTCAAAATCCTCTGATAATAACTATAAAATATCAGATATCCGCATGTCGTTAAGGCATGTTTTTTGATTTGAAATTAAGTTGATTTTTAGGTAAAATAGTGTTAAACTCAAAATATAATTCGAATACTACAAATTATATTCAAATACTGCAAATAAGCATATGATTAAATATTTTTATAGTAATTTGAAGTATTTCGATTAAATTCGTAAATTCGAATTATTTTTATGGCCAGCCCACATCTACAAAAAAAAACCGAGGAAAAATTGACCGTGAGCGATTGCGGTAAGCAGATTTTTCAGGTGATTTACCGTGAGCAAAAACAAGCCCTAGAGAAAAAACAGGATGAAGAAATCCCGAAAATCAAAGTTTCCCGGCTGATATCGAAGATGTCTTTTTATTATGAGAAGATCAGGAATACGGTCGATTATAAGGATGAGCATCTGCTCAGGAAAAACGCGATCGAGCGGATCCTCAGGCGGCAGATTATCATCGAGCGGGCGATCAAACAGCACGAAAGCCGCGATATTTCCCGCCACCTGCTGACCGAACTGATTCGGGCGGCTTATCTACCCAATAATGAAATTCCTGAGGCGAAGATCGATGAGATCGGCGCGATTATAAAAAAATACGCCAAACTCAGGGAAGGCTATGAGCAGTCGCTCAAAAACGGCGGCAATGCCGATAAGCGGGGGGAGATCATCCGATGGATCATCGCCTTGGCGGCGAGCGATATCGAGAGGAATTTAGGCTATAGCCCCACGGACCGAACCGTAGTCAATAATATGTATAAGATATTATTGGACAGCATCAGGCTGCCGGACGATACCGAGTACGGGAAAGACAAGGATATCCAGGTGTATGTCGGGATTTACCGGTCGTTCCTGAAATATGACCGCGATATGCTATCGTTCATTATCTTCAAATATTATAATTCCGGCTGGGAGCATGCCGACGAGGATGAGGCTGGCCGCATCGGCAAGAATCTCGAATTAGTGAAGGAGGCGATCGACCATCAAATCGACCATCCCCTGGCCCGCCAGCTGGACCGGATCATCAGCCGTTATACGGTTTTTTTCACGATTCTGACTGATGTGGTCGACGACGATCCGGTAACCGTATACGACCAGATCAGGAAAGATCCGAAAGCGTTCCCGCGGCTGATCAAGCAAAAATGCGCCAACCGCTACCAGAAAGTAAGATCAAAGCTCTGGCGCGCCGCGGTCCGTTCGATTTTTTATATTTTTATCACCAAATCGATTTTCGTCGTAATTCTCGAAGTTCCGGCCACCCGCTGGTTCGGGGAAGTGATCAATCCGGTTTCCCTGTTCATTAATATTACTTTTCCCGCCATTTTATTATTCCTGATAGTATTTTTCACCCGTCTGCCGGGGGAAGACAATACCGGCCGGATCGTCGAGGGGATCGACGAGATCATGTTCGAAGAAAGAAAACGCACTGACCAATCCCGCCTGCGCGCGCCCGCCAAGCGCAGCCGGATAAAGAATACCATTTTCGGGTTGGTTTATACGTTTACGTTTTTTCTTTCCTTCGGCCTGGTGGTCTGGGCGCTCGGTAAAATAAAATTCAATATTGTCAGCATCATCATCTTCCTGTTTTTCCTCGCCTTAGTCAGTTTCTTCAGCATCCGGGTCAGGAAAGGCACGAAAGAGCTCCTGGTAGTCGAGCCCAAGGAAAACATCATGAGCCTGTTCGTCGATTTTTTCTATACCCCGATCGTGGCTGTCGGGAAATGGCTGAGCGAGAATTTTTCCCGGATCAACGTGTTCGTTTTCATCCTCGATTTCATCATCGAAGCGCCGTTTAAGATTTTCGTCGAAGTAGCGGAAGAATGGACGAGATACGTAAGGGAGAGGAAGGAAGAAATAATGTGACCCTACGAATCAACGAATCTTCTCACGAATTTACGAATACGACCCTGCCACTCGCGAGGCCGACCTGCCTGCAGGTAGGAGGCCCTGGCAATCCCGAAGCGAGAGGGTAGTGCGTCGGAATCCTCACGTCGCTTCGCTCCTCAGGATGACATTTATATTCGTAAATTCGGGGATGTTGGAATAATTTCGGTTGGTG
>CAZYKS010000165.1:0-2512 GCA_964648375.1 uncultured Gammaproteobacteria bacterium
CGTGCCGTAGTCGAACAGGCGTTCGAGCGCCTGCCTGAAGCGCTGCGCCTTATTGCGGTCGTAATCGAGGGCCTTGCGGTAATTAACTAGCAGCGTGTTTTTTAGATAATCGATCTGATCATTAGAAATATATCCCTGGTCGTCGGTATTGAATTTCAGCCGGGTAATAAAGTTTTCGATGTAAGGCTTTAAAATCTCCAGTAATCGTTCATGGGTCAGTTTTATATTATCCATATTTCCTCCTTAAATGGTTAATAGATGATCCCTTTCCGATAAAAACAACATTCAGGCGTATTCAGCCAGCAAGTAATAGGTATAACCGACAGTGCGATTTTCGAGGATAACGGGCCGGTTAGATGCTTCGCCGATACCCCAGCGGCCGCTTTTTAGAAACATTATGATATTTTCCGAAACCGCTTCGGTGCCGTAGTCGAGCAGGTATAAGAGGGCGAGCTTATAGCGGAATAAATAATTTGGCTCGTGTTTTTCCGTATAATTAAATGCAATTAAAAGCAGATTTTTAACTATATCAATGTCTTGATCACAGACAAATCCCCGGCTATCGATTAAAAAAGTTAATTTCACGATCACTTCTTTAAAAAAAATACTTCCGCGCAAAAACATAACCAAAATTTTCATCATAACTTCGTAAGATATCTTTTTCATCATTCGCCTCCTTATTCTTATCTTCCCCCGGAATTTATTATAAGATCATCCCGGATTACTTATCCTTGTCCTTAATTTTAACTAGCTTATCTAAAATTTCCTGGGCTTCCTTGCCGATCTCAACCGGCTCTTCGTCAGGCAGGAGAATATCCCCGCTGGCTAGCGACTGTCTGATATCCCGGGTAACTTCTTCAGTCCCGTAAAACAATAAACCCAAAAGGGCCTGCCGGTAATTATTAACATTACCCGGATCATGTTTGACTACGTACCGGAGCGCCGCTACCAACAGTCTTTTAATAAAGTCGATATCTAAATCGGTCATATAGCCCTGTTCGTCGGTTTCGACGTTTAGCTTTTTTTTAATTATAATTTCGTAAAATAAAGACTTTTCTAAAGTCGGCGCTAACAATAAATGCAATCCCCATTTGGTCAATTTCCTCATATCACACTCCTTATTGTTTATATTATTTTTTTAAGAACAAAAATTTAATTTATAAATATAACATGTATTTGGATTACTGTCAATAGATTGTGGTAAGGTGCACACACCTATGGCGATTACAGTATTTTAATAAATATTCATAGAACATAAATAGTTTATTATTTCTTTAAATTTATTTTATCAGGATTTTATTTTCTCTTCAAAAAGATTTTAAGAATTATTTATAAAAAATTTAAAAATATGGGCGGTTGGCTTAAAGCGGCACATTTACGAACCGATAAAAAAAGCCACAGGCTATAGATGTCTGTGGCTGTGCCATAAGGGAAGCTGGCGGCGGTTAATTAGTTCTAATCGGGCGGGGTGCAGGCGATTAAAAGGTTTAAGTAAACTTCGGTATCGAACTCGGATTTTTCTGGCGGAACGGCAACCGGCAGGCGGCTTTGCCCTGAGCTTAGGCATGTGTTTATTTCCTTGATCAGGCAGTCGATCAGAAAGGAGAGCAGTCGCAAGAGCACAAAGCCGTAGCTTTGGGCGATAACGTCGCCGACTTCGCCGGCGGCCTTAAGGTCTGCCCTGACCATGACTTTGGCCGCATCGACGACCTTGCTTTTGGCCGGGTACCCCGGCCCGGCCGGAACCGTAAGTTTTCCCGACTCCGAATTCTTGATATAGGTACTGGGCAGGTATTCCGGCGGGAATCGATTATGTTCTGAAACGGATCTTTTTTTCATATTTAAACCTCCTTGGCTTATCCGGGTTAAGGCCGTTATATGCGGATCCGGTTTATAAATAACCGAATTTATGAAGAGCGTTATTATTATAATTGTAGCATATTTTATCGGTTTTTATAATTACTCCGTATACATAATCGCTATATTTAACGGGGTAAACTTTATCTGGATTTTAACTTTTTCCCACTGTCAGCCCCCGGTCGAACCGGGTGATCCAGGTTCCGCACGCTCTGCGTCTTTTACACAAAGGCGGGAGTCCAGACTCCGCACGCTGCGTCATTCCCGCGAAGGCAGGAATCCAGACTCCGCACACTGCGTCGTTCCCGCGAAAGCGGGAATCCAGGTTCCGAGAATATTATTACCTCTAATAATACTAATTCATTCCCACTAAATTTAATTTACTCCACCCTCTGTTTACTGTTTACTGCTTACTATTAAATTTTATCTGAATTTTATCACCCCTCCCCTGTCATCCCTGGCCGGGACCAGGGATCCACGGCTAAGCGGTAGGGACGGAAAACAATAGACTAAATCAGTCACAACCGCATCAACATAGACTTTCGCTACGTATTATTATAAAATAAACGGTTAAACTTAATTAAACCGGAAGGACGATCGTCGCGTCACAGTCTCTCATCTTTTCGTCTCGTCACAGTCCCTGCCTGCCGGCAGG
>CAZYKS010000166.1:0-2501 GCA_964648375.1 uncultured Gammaproteobacteria bacterium
CATGTCTGTCTGCTTAAAATCAGTGTTGTGAATTGAATTTATTCAAGATAATTTGTAATTATAATTTTATTACAATAATTAATTTTTAAGCAGTAAATTATAAAGTCTGAATCGAAATATTATTTTTTCTGCTGTCTGTTTACTGCTGTCTGTTTACTAATACATGTTTCTCCGTCCGCCTAAAAAAAATAAATACCGGTTTATCGCGAACCAAATCGTTATTTTCGTTTGCGGTTTTATTATCCTGATATTGATCAGCATTCCCCTAAGCAAGAATATCGCCAAACGGATGGAAGTCAATAAGGAGATCAAGGATTTAGAGGGTGAAATCGCCGGGATAGAAAACAAGAATAACCAGCTGGATGATCTGGTCACTTATTTGAAATCGGACAATTTCGCGGAAGAGCAGGCGCGCCTGAATCTGGGCCTGAAAAAACCCGGCGAAGAAGTGGCAGTAATTACCGCGCCAGACAATCCTGCCGCCGCGCCCGGCGATAACGGGCCGGGCGGAAACGCGGGCAATGACGGCCGGGCCGGGAATAAGCCGCAGCGCTGGTATGATTATTTTTTTATGAGATAGATAAGCGATAACCGCTAAAACACTGTAAATAAGCCCACAAATCAACAAATCTAATCACAAATTTCACGAATTCCTATTTTAATTCCCCGCGGATATAACTGAAATAATGGGTGCAATCCGAATTATTTGTTGATTTGTGAATAAATTTGTAGATTTGTGGGAGTAAAATAAACAAATCATTATAGCTATGGAGGATAAAAAAGTGGACGGGATCAAGAAAATCGATAAGAAAGACTTGCTGAAATCCAGGGAGGCGGTTTTGAGCGCCATAAAAAAAGCGGAAGAGGCGCAAAATAAACCGGCCGCCACCAAGGCGGAACCGGCCAGGCATAAGCGGGCGAAAGGAGTCGATGCCATTATGCACCGCACCGAGGCGATCGAACCCCCTGATTTCAAATTGATGGCGGAAAAACCGGAATCCCGGCTGGATATAGTCCCGGACCTGCCGTTAGCCGGAATCGGCGGGAGCGGCCGGACCGCGGCTATTGCCGAAAAAACCGAAAGCGCGGAAAAACCCCAGGCCGCACCGGTCTTGCCGGCCGCGGATAAGCAAAAGGAAAAAGCGGAGTTGCTGAAAGAGCAGGCGCGGGCGCGGGCGGAAGCGAAAAAACGGATCGAGCGAGCCCGGCGCGAAGCGGAAGAAAGTAAATTAGCGGCTGAGCGGCAAAAGCAGGAGGAAGAAAAACGGCGGCAGGAAGAAAAAGACCGGCAGGAACGGCTAAAGCGCGACCAAGAGCGCAAAGATCAGGAACGGCTGGAGTCGCGGAAGCGACGCGCGCAAAAGCGGCAAAAACGCGTAGAGCAGGCGGGGAATATGGCCAGGCATATCCGCCGTAATTTCAAAGCCGGCCTGATCGGCCTGGTTAGGTGGGTGTTCAATGTTATAATATTCGCGGCCGTGGTAGCGCTATTGTTTTATACGGTTTTCGCGCTGTTGCTGCTTAAATTCAATCTCGATAACCCGACAGCGAGAAAACTGGAAATCTATGCCCGGGTGCCCGCGGTCATAACCAAACAGGGGATAGTCGATTATTACACTTATAAGGACACGGCCGCCGGATTGAAAACCGAATATGCCAACCAAAATAATTATTTAACCCAGCTGCAAAACCATATCGCCCGTATGATTTTAACCGAACAACTCGAAGATAAATATGATATCCACGGGGCGAACTCAGCCGATCTAACCGGTAAGCTAAACCGGGCGGTGGTAGCGGACAATGAAATCAATCCGGTCGGTATCAATCGGACCGCTAAGATCAAGGATATGATCGATAAAGGCGGTAATTTCGTTGAAATAGCGACTAAGTACGGCGACCAGCTCGATAAAGCCGATTTTAGCACTCTCGATGAAGCTAAAGCGCGCTTCGGTGAAACGATCGGGGATTTGGCTATCGGCGGGATAAGCGGTATTATTACCCTGGACGACGGTTATTATATTCTCAGGCGCTACGAGAATGCCGGCGCCTATTCCTATAGCTATGTATTCGTAAAAGCAATCACCCTCGACGATTATCTGGGACAGCAGGCCGGACAGCTGAAAATGTGGAGTCTGGCCGACCTGAAGTAGGCATAAGCGCAAGTAATGGCGATGAGGCTCGCCGAAATTGCCCGTAACGGGCTGATTGCCTCTACCGCATTAAGGTAGGGCTTTTATTTTATATTACCCCGTAAAAATAAGTCTTGTCTGCGGGGTTAAATATACAAGCGGTTGAAACCGATTTTTATCATATGGAGCCGATAATTATCGCTATTACTATACCTTTTTCCTTACTGGCGGCAGCCATGGCCTACTTGATCGTATGGAGCGAATACCGTAAACATAAAATTGCCGGTAAAAGATTATTTTATGAATCGTTCCGGGCGGCGCTGCTGACATTTCTGGTATTTTTCGTTTTGATGCTGGCGGCAGGGTATGTAT
>CAZYKS010000167.1:0-2497 GCA_964648375.1 uncultured Gammaproteobacteria bacterium
CCGCGGGCAGGGAGTCGGGAATCGAGCCGGAAAAATTTTTCGTATTCTCGTCCCAGCAGGTAACCGGATCGAATCCGGGGCATTCGCCGAGCGCGTTAATCGGGTCTTCGGGCAGGGTCGCGCCTAAAGCCGCGCCCAGGCGCACTTTCCAGCTCGGCCAGACCGACAAGGTCCGATACGCCAGATAAGAGCCGGATTCGATCTTAGGATAGCCGCCATTATCGGCATAATAGATAGCGAGAGCCGAATCGATATCGGCCAGATCGGCCATGCGCCGGGTATCGCGCACGACCTCGGCTTTAGCGCTCAAACAGAAATCATTATCTGGACAATCATTATCGACCAGACAGGCCGTTCCTGTTGCACCCTGGCAAGTTCCCGGGGCGGGCAGGTTGGTGTTGAATTTCCAGTGCGCCAGGATCTGTCCGAAAATATCGACGGTCGGCTGCTCGGCCTGCTGGTCATAAGAAATAATATAAATGTTCGTCTCCATGCTATTACCGGAAACATTGGCGGCATCGACATATACTGTGCGGCCGTCCCGGACCGCCCCATAGCCGTCCACGGTCAGGTTCTGGGGGGAGCCCACCTTCGCTGAAGCTTCGGCGGGCAAGCCCTCGAATTCCTGCCTATACCAGCGTTCGGCGCTGTAATGTTTCGGATTCTTTTCCACTCTGACGGCGATCGCGTCCGGCGGCGTCTCGGCCCGGGTTACCGGGCTAAAAAAATAAGCGTGCATAAAACACGCTAAAATAATGATTCCAACTATAAAAATCCCTAAATAGAACCTGATTTTAGGCATGGGGAGATAAAATATTTTCTTTAAAGTCTGCGTATTTTACAAATACGGCTTATTGATGCGGATAAAATATTTTTCCACATTCTTGCCTATTATTATACCATAAATTACGGTAAATTTACAATTAATTAAAAAATCATATAAATCTTATAAATCATTGCAAAAATTATTTTGCAGGGATTTATAAGATTTATATGATTCTACAGTTTCCGAAACTCGCAAATCCCGTTGAAGTCGCAGAATTTACACAGGATTCCGGGCTGGGGCGGGAAATTATTGTCTTTGAACGCCTGTTCGATCTTCCCGATCTTTTCGACTGTGCGTGTTTCCATGTCTTTGAGCTCTTTTTCATCGGCCAGGAAATCGATCTCGCTGTTGTTATCGAGGTAATAAAACTGCAGATTCGCCAGCTCCTGCCGATAAGTTCTCGAAACCCCGAGTTGGTAAAGTATCAGTTGCTCTTTGTTGTCGGCCGTCAATTTTTTCCCGTCTTTCGGGCTGCCGGTCTTATAATCGACGATCCCGATGCGGTTATCGCCGAGGTCGTCGATGCGGTCGATCTTCCCGTAAATACGGTAGCCGTTCAGGGTAAAATTCACCCCCTGCTCCAGGGCGATCGCCCGTGGCCAATTGCCTTTGTATTTGGCATAAAAGGCTTTTAGGCTGGCGCGGCCTTTAGCGCGGTACTCTTCTTTCTGCCTGGGGCTATCGTACCAGTCGTCCACCCAGGACTGCTCATAAAAATCTTCGAGCTCCTGCCAGGTGATTTCGGCGGCGGCAATACCCTCCGCAGGCCGGTTATTTCCGAAAAGATCGCCTTGTTTAAGGCCCTGCTTCTCATTTATCAAGGTAAACAGTTTTTGCAGGGTCAGGTGCATAGTCTGGCCGAAGCTGAGGTTATATTTACCCGCCCGCGGCACCTTCAGTACGTGCGCGTAGCGGTACTGGTAAGGGCAGTTGGTAAAGGCGGCGAGCTGGGTGTAGGAGAAGTAGGAGGGTGGGCTAAGACCTTTCCCGGAGCCGGGCAAGTCGGTTTTATTTAAGTTCGAAGTTCGAAGTTCGAAGTTCGAAGTTCGAGTCGATGTAGCGGGACTCAATTCTTTTTCCGATGTTTTATCTTTTACCAGTCCGATTTCGGCCAGGAACCGGGAGGGTTTTTTCTTTCTTTTTCCGCCGTAATCCGGGGCCCAGGAGAAAAACAATCCCTGCCGGGCGCGGGTTATTGCCACATAAAACAGCCGCCGCTCCTCTTCCAGGTGGATATCCCCTTCCGGCAGGATCTCTTTTACCAGCGCGTCCGGCACCGCTATCGGCTCTTTCCGTTCGATCGTGGGAAAGCGCAGGTCCACCAAATTCGGGACGAAGACGTATTTGAATTCAAGCCCCTTGGCCCCGTGCACGGTCATGATCTTTACCGCTTCCGGACCGGATTCGAGATCCGGGACCAAAGCCCCCTGCTCGCCCGATTCGATTTCGAGCTCGAGTTCGCTTAAAAAAGCTTTGATGCTTTTATCGTCGTTCGCGGCCTCGAAAGCGGTTACCCGCTTCAGAAACTGGTTCAGAAGCATGGCGGTTTCCCGCGTTCGGGCTTCGTCGCCGGACGTAAGCGCTTTCAGGTAGCCGCTATCGTTCAGGAACGCGACGATAACCTCGGCCGCGGTTCTTTCCCGGGCCAGGGCGGTATGCTTCGCCGTTAAA
>CAZYKS010000168.1:0-2491 GCA_964648375.1 uncultured Gammaproteobacteria bacterium
TAAGTATCCCCGTCTTCGATTTTAACCGTTTCTACCCGGTCGGTTTTAGGCGGCGGTGCCGGTGCCTGCTCCCGTTCCGCACCCGTGGCTTCGCCTCCCGTAAAATAAGCGGTTTTTACCGTATGTGAATATAAAAAATATGCTGATATTACAGCAATTATTCCGATTATGATAAAGATAGTTTTTTTCATAGCAAACAAACATCCCTATTATACCATACCGGATGCGAAACGAATATACCGCTTTCTATCCGCGCATAATTTAAGCGGTTTTGGCTTCGGATCGAGTTTTTCTTTTCCATACGGTCCTGGCAATCAGGTATAATAATATTATCCATACGATCTGTACCGCTAAACCATATAAGCCGTCTTTTACTGTCATTTTCTTCAAATAAATCTCGGTCGGTACGTAAAATGTATAGGCAAACGGCAGGGTCAGGCTGATTTTAACGAACACGAGCGGCAGGAAGCTTAAAGGGAAAAAATTACCGGCCAATAATTTTTTTATCCGCTCGAATATTTTATACGGCTGGCCGGTTTCGAATGTGGAAATGATATAATGACGGACCAAATAAGCGATCAATAATTCCGTGATAAAGGCGAAAATAACCATAAAGCAGATAACGGTCAGGGCGGCCGCGTCGAAATTAATGAGAAGGTCTTTGATAAAAATATATGCCACCAATAAATTCAGGCCGATAGCCACGAGAAACGGAAAAAAATTACGGCTGAACCCTGATAATATTTTCCTTAAAAATTTCATGGGATTATAAGCCAGCTCATCCGGACCTGCTTGCAGTAAGTTATGGACGATACTGCGGTGCAGGAGATAGCCGGTAATGATCGAGATGAAATTACCGGCGATCAAATACGTTATAATTTCATTCAGGCTATAGTTTCCGAACGAACTGTAGTTAGTAAAAATAAAAACCCAGACGAACAGGATGAATAACAGTTCGACGATATTTCCGATTTTCAGAAACACCGCTTCGATCCGGTCCAGGAGTCCCCTTTTTTCCGGGACGTCCCCGATCGGCCTGAACTTGTTGGATAAATATTTATACATATTTTAGTTTTTGCTGGTTTCCGCTTTTTTCGTTTGGCCGCCCTTACCCGCGAACCGCCTGTCTGCGATTACGGCAATCAATACCCACGCGCTACCGATCGCGTATCCGCCCAAAACATCGCTCGGCCAATGCGCCCCCAGGTAGATACGGCTAAAGCCAACCGACAATACCGCGAGTACGGATAATATAATCAGAACTCCCGATTTCAAATATGACCGGGTATGCGGCTGATGGAAATAAATGAGTAGCAGAAAAAACATCGTGGCCATCGCGGCATGCGCGCTGGGAAAACTATAACCGGAAACGGTAATTACCCCGCCGGTCGGACGCGACCGCATGATTATCCGCTTTAAAGACTCGACTAATACCCAGCCGCCGAAATAAACGATTAACCATAATCGCGGCTCCCTGATTTTCCCGCGCTGATAATATAATATTATAATCACCAGCGAGATTACCGCCAGGCTGACCGGGCCGCCGAAATTCGTGACGGCAATCATAATTGTATCAAGCCATGGATGGCGCCATGACATGATATTGTCGGCTATGGAAATATCCATTGGTAATAAGGTTATTAATTATATTTTACCTTAAAATTAGCCCAACCGCAAACACCGTTCCTGCCAAACCGCCGCTAAAGGGGAATTTCTGAAAACGGGCTTCGGTAATCCCGCTTTCAGTAATTTTCATTTTATACACCGGAAAATAAAACTGCCGGCCGGCCTAAAAGCCGACAGGCAGATGTTAAAAATTCGATTTTACTCAGCGCAAGTCTTTTTTCTTTTCTTCGAATTCTTTCTTATCGATCTCGCCCTTAGCATAGCGCTCTTTCAGTATATCCATGGCATTATTACCGCCGCTTCTTGGTTCTTTTCCGTCGTCTCTGCCAGGATGGGTAATCACTTTAACCAATACCACGCCGATTACGATAATGAATAGCCAGAACAATAGCATCGGCAAAAATCCGAAATAACCGCCATACATATAATTATACATAAAATTATGCGGATACCAGCCGTCGTTGCTTTGGGCACATGCGGCCGGTATAAGATTTAATAAGCCCATACATTATAAAGATATAATATAAATGTTAAAATAAAATTAAACCGTTTCTGTTTTCCCGGTTATATGTTATAATGCCTTTAGCTTTAAAATCACGGTTAATAAATATAATTTTCGAATTTATGGCAATTTATTCTTATGCCTGCGACCGCTGCGGAGCCCGGTTCGATATTAGCGCCACCCTGGAACAAAAAGAATCCGGAGATCCGGGCATATTTCAATGCCCTGACTGCCAGGCAACGACTATCACCCGCCAGTTCACCAGCGTCGGAATTCTTAATTCCGGTAAAAACGGTACGCCTCCCCACGGCTGTCCTACCGGTAACTGCCCGTACTCATATTAAAATTTCGGATCAATAATAA
>CAZYKS010000169.1:0-2464 GCA_964648375.1 uncultured Gammaproteobacteria bacterium
CAGAAAGACGGCTTGCCGTCGCGTCCGGCCCGGCCCGCTTCCTGGTAATAGGCTTCGACCGTCCCGGGCATGTCGTAATGGATGACGAAGCGGATATCCGGCTTGTCGATCCCGAGCCCGAAAGCGTTGGTAGCGACGATCACTTTGGCTTCCCCTTTCATGAAATTCTCCTGGACCCATCTGCGGTCGCCCGGGTCCATGCCGGCGTGGTAAACGACTGCTTCGATATCGCGCTCGAGTAAGTACTGGGCGAGGCTATCGGCCCGCGCCCGGGTGCCGACGTAAACGATGCCGGCCTGGTCCGGGGCGGTCGAAATCGCATCCACCACCAGCTGCGGCTTCTGCGCTTCCGAGGCCTGGATCACGCCGAACTGGAGATTGGGCCGGCTGAATCCGGTTACGATCACTTCCGGCTTGTCCAGCTTCAGCTGCTTCACAATATCGACTCTTACTTCCGGGGTGGCGGTTGCGGTTAGGGCCAGGACCGGGGGATTGCCGGCTTTTGCGATCGCGTCCCCGAGTTTTAAATAGCTCGGCCTAAAATCATGCCCCCATTGGCTGATACAGTGGGCTTCGTCTATAGCGAACAGGCTGACGGTGATCTCTTCCAGCATTTTAATGAACTCGGTATTATAAAACCGCTCCGGCGCGATATATAATAGCTTAAATGCGCCGTCTTTAACCGCTTCGAGCCGCTTATAAACTTCGGACAGATCGATTGAGCTGTTTACGAACGTGGCTGGAATCCCGACACGGTCGAGCGAATCCACCTGGTCTTTCATAAGCGCGATCAAAGGCGAAATTACGATCGTGGCTCCCTCCATGACCAGAGCCGGCAGCTGGAAACATAAAGACTTGCCGCCGCCGGTGGGCATTACCAGTACCGTTGATTTACCATTAAGGACCGAATCGATCGCTTTTTCCTGCCCGGGACGGAATTTATCGTAGCCGTAATGCAGCTGCAGCAATTCTTTTAATTGTTGTTCGTGTTTATTGGTCATGATAAATTTAATCTAATATTACACCACCGTCTTTCTGCTTAATTTCCGGATCAACTGACTTCAATTTTAACATATTCCCGCGATTCCTGCATATCCCTAAAATTGACAAAAGTGCGGATATAGCCTAACTTAAGATTAACAAACTTAAAACCAAATCACAAAATCGTTCTTATAAAACCAAAGGAGAAAATTATGAAGACAGTAACCATCCCCCAGCCATTCAACAGCCATGGCCACCTGAGGGAAAAACCGTTGTTAATGCTAGCCGCCATCCAGGCCGGACTGTATTACTGCGGTTATGTCGCTATTGGTAATCTGGAACACCGGCCGATAATTACGTTATCCGACCGGGATTGGTACCGGGACGAACTCGAGCCGTTTTTATCCGATGACTTTATCCTGCTGCTTCCCCAAATGCTAAAACGAAATACTACCGTAAAAATCATCGCCGACGCCCATCAAGCCGGCCAAACCCTAATTAAATGCATCCCGGACGATACTTCTTCATTTTCGTCAAACGGTTTTTCCCTGCCGAATCTGATCACTGACTGCCAGGATCAGCTTAAGTTCATGGAAGCTAATCTCATTCCCCTTTTACTCCATCTCGAATTGATCCGGAATCCGGGCACTGGCAACCTGATCGAACCGATAAAAAGAGAAGAGAGCGCTATTCCCTATTTTCTAAAACTGCGCGATATATTTCCGGATTTGCCGATTGTTGTGGAGCACGCCAGCACGCTGAAACTATTGGAAGTCGTCGATGACACCCCTGACTATATTATGGTTACCCTGACTCCCCAACATGCGACCGTGATCTATGATCAGGTTTTTGATGACCTGGGCAGAATAAAAAATCCGCATCTATATTGCCTGCCGGTCGCGAAAACTCCGGATGACCGGGATGCGGTCAGGGAAAGAATCGTGGATAATCGAAACAAATATGCAGCCGGCAACGACAGTGCGCCGCATAATGTAATATTCAAAACCGGTAAAGAGCCGCGGGCCGGTACTTATACTGACCCGGTAGCGACTCCGATATATTTGAGTGTATTTGACGATGCCGGCGAATTGCGCAACCAGTGCAAACTGAACGATTTTTTCTACAATAATGCTGCCCGCTTCTACGGTTTACCTCCGGCGCGGAAACAAGTCACTTACGCAAAAGACTACTGGCAGGTACCGCCCCGCTACGGTGATGTCGTCCCCTTGATGGCGGATAAATACCTCGACTGGCAGCTCGAGAATACCTAAATCTAAGACCAAAATTAAAGGTCGGCTTCGCTTAAACGCGAAGTCGACCTTCTTTTTTATCCTTTATTAAATTTAAGATGGAATTTCCATAATTCCTACAAGTTCCTGAACGTGTTTAAAGCCTTTCTTCCCCATATACGCGGAAACATCGCTATGTAAAGTCTCAGCGAAATTGGGATGGGCGAACCGGGCTGTTCCGACCTGAACTGCGC
>CAZYKS010000170.1:0-1160 GCA_964648375.1 uncultured Gammaproteobacteria bacterium
ATCCCATTCTTGTCTAACCGTCTTATTAGTTAGATAATCTTTCTCTTCATGATAGCCTCCTTCACGGGTTATGCGGTTTTATATTTGATATTACCGAAACAGTCGACGTAGCCGTTACCCCGTTATTCGTGGGAATGATTTTTGATGTCGCGTCCATATTCGCGTACGCTTCGGTCGGGGTTAGCTGATCCCATTTCTGGCCCAGCTCCGCATAGCCGAAAGTCTTAAGTCCGGGAATTTCCAGATAGCTCTGAAGTATCCCGACCTGCTGTCCGTAATAGCTTTCATACCCATTTCCGACCTTCTCGCCATAAGATGAATTCTTCATCTCAAGATTCATGTTTCGGAAATTCGGTGCAGAAAACCCGGAAGCGACTGAGTAACCGTCTGCACCGGCTTGTGCAGAAATATCCTTTACTCCGTCGACGACTTTTTCTGTTACATGCAATTCCACTCCGGATCCGCCTTTGGCACTAGAGAAGTTATTTTCATCTCCGGATAAAACTTTCTGTGACCAGTTGTTCTGCACCGGATTCAGGTCGATTTTCAAGTCTGCGTTAACTCCCGTTTCTCCCAGGAAATTCACCTTTGCTTCCGCCGCTGCACTGGACCAGGAACTGACGGTATTATCCGCCGGATGTTCAATCGCTCCAGCGGCATTCCCCGAAGTCATTATTTTACCCTCGAAATTGGGCCCGGAACCTGATGTTTCGCCTAATGAAAAAATGGTTTGATTTCCGCCCAGTACATCATCGCCGTGAACATGGGCAATCGTTGTTACTGAATTAAAAATGAAAGTCGTTGAATTTACCGGATCCGTTTTTGCGGTGTCTTCCGCCAGAATGAAATTCGGTATAGCGAGAAATATACAGACCATCAGTGCTGACATGAATATATTTTTCATGATGCTCTCCTTTTTTTGTTATATTCCAATAATTTCAATAATTTCTGCCGTTTCTTGAGTTTTTATCACCTCCTAATAATTTTTAGAATATTATGTTTTCAGGGTTCGTTTTTTAGTTAGTTTATTTAATAATAAATCGAATTATCCTAAATATTATTTTTTTCTTATGTTGCAATCTGATCTTAAGTCCCTAATACATATAAAATACAAAATAGATTTTTAGATTTTCATAATTTATTGTTTCAATAATGATTAT
>CAZYKS010000170.1:1170-2454 GCA_964648375.1 uncultured Gammaproteobacteria bacterium
TATTTAATAATAAATAACACCACATAATAGCATATTTTGTAAAGTTGTCAAGTCTTTTTTAGAAATAAGAAAAATAAGAATAAAAAAAGAAATAAGAATACTGTAAAAAATTAACCCTTGACAAATGTTTTAAAATGTTATAAAGTCGTTGGTTATATATTTTCAAAATAAAAAATATGAATTTAAGGGAGTATTTATCGGTGTTAAACAGGAAAAAGGCGACTGTGGTTTCTTTGGTCGCGGTATTTTTATTGATCGGTGCGGTTTTAACTTTTTCCCAGCCGTTCAAGTATAAGGCCAATTCCACCGTCCTGGTAACCCAAACCTTAGCGCCCGGGGTCGACCCCTATAACGCCTCCAGAGCGAACGAGTATTTAAGCGGGATCTTGGCCCGGGTGATAAGCTCCAATTCGTTTTTTAACGAAGTCATGAATAGCGGTTTCAATATCGATAAGGCCTATTTTTCCGATTCAGCTTACCAGCAGGCAAAAATCTGGAAGCATACCGTTTATGCCGCGCCGGTAAGCGATACCGGGTTGATCGAGATCAGCGTCTTCCATCCGGATAAGTACCAGCTCGAGCAGATCGTACGGGCGGTCAATTATACCCTTAATTTAAAACATAGCGAGTATGACGGCGGCGGCGAAAATATCGGGATTACGGTCGTAAATAAGCCGGTGTATTCGAATTGGCCGGCCAGTCCCAATATCCCTTTTAACCTGGCGGCCGCGTTTTTACTCGGCTTTATCGCCAGCCTGTTTTACGCTTATTTGTTCCCGGAAGAAAAATATAATATAAGCATATGGCCCCGGAGACTGGCGGAAAACAGCCTGAAAAGATTTAAAGACTACCGCGCCAGCCGCCAGTCCGCTCAAGCGAACCGGGAAGCAACTCAACCAGCGGCCCATTTTCCGGAGATGCCGGGATTAGTCCATGCGTCCGCCTATGAAAGCGATATAGATGTTAATACGCAAGCGCAGGATCGGGACGATATAATGGAATATCAGGATATAATCAAACAGGGGAGTATGGAGAACGTTTTAATTGATTAAAGTTATTCGCTTCGCGAACCCGCGGCTACGAATGTATGTTTTCGCCTTCGGCGAGCCCACCCGCTACGAATGGGGCACATGCGAATGATGCGGGAAATGCGAGTATTAGTTTCGAGAGGTTAATATTTGTTTAATGTTTAATAGTTTTAATATAAAATACATAGTTCTTTACAACTAATCATCATACTCTTTTCCCCATAGGGGAATGAGTTTAAAGCCTCCTGGGGAAAAA
>CAZYKS010000171.1:0-2441 GCA_964648375.1 uncultured Gammaproteobacteria bacterium
CGCGGCGGCAAGGGCGTGATCGGCCTGACCACGAAAGAAGAGGACATGGTCGATTTCGTCTTCACTTCGCAGTCCCATAACGACCTCCTTTTTTTCACGACCAAGGGCCGGGTGTTCCAGCTGAAAGCCTACGACATCCCCCAGGCCACCCGCACCTCCAAGGGCCAGGCGATCGTCAATTTCCTCCAGCTCGGACCGGGCGAGGCGGTAACCGCGATCCTGCCCCTGGATAAAATTCTGGAAGCTAAATATCTTTTTTTCGCGACCGAGCAGGGCCTGGTGAAAAAAGTGAAAATCGACGCTTTCGACAATGTCAGGCGCTCGGGACTGCTTGCGATCAAAATCAAACCGGACGACAAACTGATCTGGATCAAACCGACCGGCGGCCGGGACGAGGTACAGCTGATCACATCAGGCGGCCAGGCGATCCGCTTCAAGGAAACCGACGTCCGCGATATGGGCCGGACCGCAGCCGGGGTACGGGGGGCCCGCCTGAGAAAAGATGACCGGATAGTCGGCATGGGCGTGGTTAAGACCGATAAAGACAAACTCGCCAAATACCAGGTCCTGACCGTAATGGAAAAAGGCTTCGGCAAGCGCACTCCGCTCAACCTCTATAAAGTGCAGAATCGGGGCGGCTCCGGGATCAAGACCGCCCGGGTGACGGACAAAACCGGCAAGATCGTCAACGCCTACGTGGTCAACGCCGACGCGATGCAGGATAAGGACCTGATCGTAATCTCGGAAAACGGCCAGGTAATCCGCCTGCCCTTCAAATCCGTATCCCAGACCGGCCGCGACACCCAGGGCGTCCGCCTGATGCGCTTTAAAAACGAAAAAGACAGCGTCGGCTGCGTCACCTGGGTGTAATTCTTAATTATTAACTGCAAAATAATCACATATAACTAATGAAGGCGGCCAAATATTTGGCCGCCTTCATTTTTAATCAAGCAAAAATCGTTCCGAGCCGTCAGGAAGGTTAATGCTTAATCAATTATTATTTGCCCGCTGCCGCAGCGCCTCATAAATCAATATCCCGGCGCTAACGGAAGCGTTAAGCGAATTCACTTTACCCTGCATGGGTATTTTTATTTTCTCAGCAAACTTAAGCCAAAAATCGCTTAAACCGTCGTGTTCTGTTCCGATAATGATCGCGGCCGGTCCGGTAAAATCCGCGTCCGTATAGAGCTTTTCGGCCTGGCCGGAAGCGGCAAAAATCTTGATACTCTGGCCGCTTAACCAGGCCGCAGCGCTCTGGTTATCGGTGGCCACAGCCGGGAGCGTAAAGACCGCCCCCCGGCTGGCCCGGATGACGTTAGGGTTATAAATATCGGTTTTTACTTCTGTAACGATTATCGCGTCCGCACCGGCCGCGTCCGCGCTTCTTATTACCGCCCCTAAATTCCCCGGCTTTTCCGGCGCTTCCAGGACGATTACCAGGGGCAAAGAAGACAGCTTCAGTTTATCCGGGCTGATATAGCGCGGCGTCGCCATTGCCAGCCACCCGTCCGGATGCTCGCGCCGCGACAGCTTGGTGAATACTTCCTTACTCGTATTTATTATATCGCCCGGTATGGTTGCCGGCGGTGTTTTTCCGCCGCTATAATCCGGGCATATAAATAATGTTTTGATCGCAATCCCGGCATTCATAGCCATAATTATCTCGTCATACCCTTCAATTAAAATCAAGTCCTCCTTCCTGCGTTTCGAGGCCTTTTTTAATTTAAGCGCCTGCTTGATCTTCGGATTCTGCAGACTGGTGATTGTGTTATCCATTTTTATAGATAAGAGAAATAAAAATAAAAAGACAAATAAGGTTTACAGGTTTTTCTTTCTTATTTTTCTTCTTGTTCTTATTTTTCTTTTAATTATAACTTCGCCCATCGAACATTATTATTTTTTTACCTACGTAGTTTTTGCGAAGAGGACTATTTCCTGTCTTCCCCTTATTTATCTAGCAAGTTCCCTCCCCTTAGCAAGGGGAGGGGCAGGGTGGGGTCGGGGACGTGTACAACCCCCCTGTCAGCATCATAATGTTTTTCTTATTTTTCTTTTTTATAACTTCGCGCTTCTAACTTCTTCCTTCGCTCTGCCCTTTGTCCTTCGCCTTCTCTTCTTTAGCATAAAGTACATAAGAATAAATGAAAGTTCCGGCAACCAGAGCGATAATCATCGCGAATAAAACCGGCATGCGCCAGCTAACCGGGAAAAAGTTCATAAGGATCATCACCACCCCAGTCAGAATAAACAGTTTGCCTCCGAGCCGATGGGTCTTGTTCCAGACTTCTTCCGATGACAGGGTCCAGGGCGTGCGGATGCCCATGAACCAATTGGGCTTGATCTTGCTCATATAGTTGCCGAGGACAATAAACATGATTCCGACCAATCCCGGCACCCATACTCCGACAGGAACGTTATAGCCCATCCCGCTAAAACCGGTA
>CAZYKS010000172.1:0-2363 GCA_964648375.1 uncultured Gammaproteobacteria bacterium
ATTCTTCTTCATCCGGCAAATTAGCCAGCTTGTCCTTGGCCAGAGTGACCACGTCATCAAGTTTCCAATCGGTTTTGACTAAAAAGTCATATACCCCCACTTTCGCGGCTTCGGCAACGAGGGTAGGATCGGTCATATTGGTCAGGAAAATAACCTCGGCGTCCTTCCCCCAGCTGTCTTCCCGCAATTTCTTCATCATCGACATCCCGTCCATCTTCGGCATCACTACATCCAGCATGATCAAATCCGGCTTTTCCTTAAGCGCGGTTTTGAGGCCCTCCTCGCCGTCGCTGGCCCGGATTACATCGAGATTTTTCTCCTTGCTGAATTTAGCCGCCAAAGCGTTCTGCATAAAAGCTTCGTCTTCGACGATCAATAGTTTTCTTGTTTTCGCCATGTTTTTAATATTATTGATTGTATATTAAATAAAATATCCCTATTTCCGCCTTACTGGCATTCCTAAATCATGAATCTTAAATCCCAAATCGTTCCGAATTCCGCCTCCCCAATTCCGCGTTCTTACTTCCCCGTCTTGATCGATTTACTTATAATCCGTCAGTTTTTTCGTACCTTTCTTCTTCTTCATGCCTTTCAGGGGGATGGTAATATAAAAAGTCGTGCCTTTATGCTCCTGGTCGATCGGTTTCCCGGACTCCGCCTCCGTTTCCATCAATAGCCCCATACTCGGGGATTCGAACCAGATTTTGCCCCCCGATTGTTCGATCACGGCTTTCGCGATATACAGGCCCAGGCCGGTACCGATCGATTCGATCTGTCTGACATTATCGGCCCGGAACATTTTAGTGAAAATTTTCGGCTGTTCCGACCTCGGTATCCCGATGCCGGTATCGGCGATCTTAATATAGGCGTTATCGCCCGCCTGTTTGATCTCGAACCGGACTTTTCCGCCGGCAGAGGTATATTTGATCGAGTTGGAAAGCAGGCTGGTGAATACTTTCTTGGTCAAACGCTGATCAAGGTTAATCCGGGGCAGCTTAACGAAATTCCGCTCCAGATCGATTTTCTTTTCTCTGATTTCTTCTTGATAATCCCGAATCGCCTCTTCGGCGATCTTGATCAGATCGGTCGGTTCCGGCTCGATCGAAAAAGTACCGACATCGATTCTCGATACGTCCAATAAGGCGTTTACCAGCTCGATCAGGCGTTCGTTGCTTAAATAAGCCTGGTCGATATATTTGCGCTGCTCCTCATTCAGCGCGCCCGCGTCCCCGGACTGCAGGTAATTGATCAGCCATTTTATGATCGCGAGCGGGGTGCGCAACTGGTGCGAGGCCAGGGCTACGAAATCGGATTTGGCATGGTCGATTTCGATATTCTTCGATACGTCTATAGCCACGCCCGTCCTTAGCCGGTTCAATAGCTCATTCAGGGCGTTAGTCAACTGCCCGATCTCGTCCCGGCTGGAAACGTCCAGCTGCCCGGAAAAATTTCCGGCAGCGATTTCCTGGATCTTGAATGCTAAAGCCGTAATCCGCCGCGAAAATCGGCTGCTTAACAAGTAGGTAGCGGCGAAAGCCAGACTATAGACGACATAGCTGATAATCAATAGCTGCTGAAGCGAACCTCCGATCAAAACCCTGATCATAGCCAGCAATAAGCTCGCGAAAACGAAAATGATCAATAAAATCTTATCCGACAATTTAATATTGGTAAAGAATCTGATGATTTTTATTTTTAGCGGTTTTATTTTTTCCATAACATAAAAATTATATATATTCATATTATACAACATTTTAATTGTTCCGGCTATCTTTTCCCATAAATTTTAATCTCGGTTATATCCGTATGGATTTTCCCCATGCTACCTCTACCCCGGAAAAAATGGTCAAAATAAAAGGCACGCTTATATGCGCGTGCCTAATTAAACCGGATTATCCGTAAAACTACATTAGTTTTTTGAAAATGTCCGCCGCGGCTAACTGCCGATCGATCTTGGCTGAATTCTTTTTCACCATGATCATATACATTTCAGCAATGCATCGGGCCAGAGCCCGGCCGACTATATCCGTCCTTCGGCCGGCTACATCAATATGAACGAACTCTTCGGCACTTCCGGAAAAATCGCTGGTTACATACAACCGGTTCCTTTCCTGGTTGTAGCGGATGCAATATTCGGTCCGATCCTGGTTGGTTTCTGCCGGATTGCCTGAATTGAAAATCACCCGGAATCTGGGCAGGATGATGCGCCTCGGCCGTATTTTAACCACTTCGTATTCGATTATGATTTCAAAAACATGATCCCATAATCCGTATCCCGCCAGCATTCCCCAAGCATAATTAACCGCCAGAAACTCGTTAGCCATATTCGCGATATACTCGTTTATGGTTTGGCCGCCGTCTTT
>CAZYKS010000173.1:0-2358 GCA_964648375.1 uncultured Gammaproteobacteria bacterium
CCCGCTGCGCGGTGCGTGGCCGGGGTTTACTGTTTACTAATTTTTATGTCCCAAAAAACCTATTTAAACATCCTAAAATACGGCGTCTATTTATCGCTTATCTGCGTCTTTTTCGTTTTCAAGTCGCTTCTCTTCCCATTTATTACCTCGAAACAGATATCCTTCAATATCCTGATCGAGATTCTGCTGATATTCTGGATCGCGTTTATCGTTAAGTATCCCGAGTACCGCCCGAAAAGATCCTGGGTGACGGTCGGACTGGTCGCTTTTTTCGGCGTCGCGTTGATTTCCTGTTTTACCGGCGTCGATTTTAACCTGAGCTTTTGGGGGGATATCGAACGGATGCTCGGAGTTTTCCATCTACTCCATTTCCTCGCGCTTTATTTGATTATTATAACCGTAATGCGCGAGTGGCGCGATTGGCAGATATTTTTTATCGTTTCCCTTGCGTTCAGCCTGGCGGTCAGCCTGAACGGCATTACCGGGATCGCGTATAGCACAGTCGGCAATACCGCCTATATATCCGGCTATATCATTTTCAATATCTATTTCGCGTTTTTACTCTTTATTAAGGAAGAACATAAGGGATTGAGATGGCTATATCTGATACCGCTGCCGTTTTATCTAGTCGCTTTCAGGAAAGCCGGTACCAACGGCGCGTTTGTCGGGCTCGGCTTCAGCGTGATCATGGTTTTTCTGCTTTACGGGATATTTACGAAGAATAAAAAAATCCGCTATACCACCATTGCCGGATTTTTAGCCTTATCGGCAATAACCGCGTTTGCGATCGCCAACCGGGATAACCCGATCGTTGTCAATACCCCGATCCTGAATATGACGCGCGAAGTTAATGTCCAGAAACGGACTTTCCAAACGCGGTTAATCAGCTGGGAAGCGGCTATCAAAGACTTCCCCAATCATCCCATCCTCGGCACCGGGTTCGGCAATTTCGCGATAACTTTCGATAAATACTTCGAGCCGACCTTTTACGACTATACCCGCTCGGAAACCTATTTCGACCGGGCGCACAATAACGTAATCGATATCGCCACCACCACCGGCAGTCTCGGGCTTATCACTTATTTATTCTTTTTGATTGCCGCCGCCTATTATTTAGTCAAGGGATATTTCCGGGAAAAATTCACATTACATGAATTCGTCCTGTTAAGCGCGCTGATGATCGCATATTTCGTGCAGAACCTGGCCGTGTTCGATTCTTTCGTGACATATGTGTCGTTAATGATGACGCTTGGATTTATTTATTGGAAATATTTTATCGAAAATGAGGAGGAAGAAATCCCAGAGGATAAGCCCTTGATCAATAAAGAAATTTATACCATCGCGATTGCCGGGGTAATACTCCTAACCGTACTTTACCAGTACAATATCAAGCCGTTAAAGATGCTGGTCGGTACTATTGCCGGGCAGCGGGCGCTCGCACAGGGGATAGAACCGACCGTGGACGCTTACGAAAAAGCTTTAAGCTATAATACCCCCCTGGACCGCGACAGCCGCACCAGCCTGATCCGGGTGTTCCTGTCCAATCCGAGCGCGCTAAAAAACGTCGATAAGGAGCGCGCCAACCAGATCATCGATTGGGTGATCGGTTTGGGCGAAAAAAACGTCGCTTATAACGAAAAAGACAGTTTAGCCGAGATGATGCTCGCGCAAACCTACGATATCGCGGCCGGCCTCAATACCGATAACCAGGAAAAATTCGCTTATTATTCCGACCAAGCCCTGGCGGCGATCGACAAATCCATAGCCGCCAGCCCGGGCCGGACTCCGATTTATTTCCAGAAAGCGCAGATTTACCTTAACCGGGGGGACAAGGATAACGCCATCCAGACTCTCGAGTACGCCTCTAATCTGAACCAGAACTACCCGGACGGCTATTGCTACCTGGCGAGAATTTATTTTTATTACAAGATGGACGACCAGGGTTATACGGCCGTGGATAAATGCATCGATGACGACGGCGCCCGCCTGGTGCTTACCGACGCCAATACGATAAAAACCTATATCAACCATTATATCGAAACGGAAGACTGGGACCGGGTACTTAAGCTTTATGTCAGACTGGCAGACCTTAATCCGAAGGACGCCGATACCTGGATCAAGCTGGCCAAGCTTTACCAGCAGCTGGGGCAGACGGACAAGGCCAAAGAGACGGCCGAGAAGGTAATCGAGATAGACCCGAGTACGGCGCCCTACGCGCAGGAATTTATCGATTCTCTGGGAACAAGTAGTGCTAATTGAGAAACCAGTGAGAGATTGATCGTTTGGGGTCCAGAAAGAAATTAAAACACGAAAATAACGAATTAGTAACAATAAAACGAATTGATTAAAAGTATTTTT
>CAZYKS010000174.1:0-1562 GCA_964648375.1 uncultured Gammaproteobacteria bacterium
AGTCGTAAAGAGAAGGAGGTCGTTATGGGATTGGGTGGTAAAAACGAATTCAACCGAATCTTCTTCTTTCGTAGTTAAGCCGATGACGCCTTTACCGCCGCGGCTCTGGGTCTTAAAAGTATCCGGGGGCAGGCGCTTAATATAGCCGTCGCGCGTCATCATCACCACCGTTTCCTCGTTCGGCACCAGGTCTTCCATGGAGAAATCCTGGGCTTCGCGCGCCACCAGCTTAGTGCGGCGCTCATCCCCGTATTTATCCGCGATTTCCTTGACTTCGGTTTTGATGATATTCTTGATCTTGGTTTTCGACTTCAGTATTTCCATCAGCTCCTTGATCAGAGCCCGCTTTTCCTTCAATTCGGTCTCGATCCGGAGCCGCTCCAGGTTAGCTAAAGTCTGCAGCCGCATTTCCAGGATGGCCACCGCCTGCCGCTCGGACAGTTTGAACTGCTTGATCAGATTCGTTTTAGCGGTGTCGCGGTCTTTCGAGGCGCGGATGGTCTTAATCACCGCATCGATCTTATTTAAAGCCATGACTAAACCCTCTAAAATATGAGCCCGTTCCCTGGCTTTATCCAGTTCGAACTGGGTGCGGCGCCTGACCACTTCCTGGCGGTGCTTGATATATTCTTCCAGCACCATCTTTAAGGTCAGCACCTTGGGCTGGATGCCGTCCACCAACGCGAGCATGTTGACATGGAAGGTGGTCTGCAGCTGCGTATGTTTAAACAGATAATTCAGGACTTTTTTCGGATAAGCGTCGCGTTTAAGGTCGACCACAACGCGTACGCCGTCCTTATCGGATTCGTCGCGCAGGTCGCGGATGCCGTCCAGCTTCTTGTTCTTGACCAAATTAGCGATATTTTCAACCAATGTAGCTTTATTCACCTGGTAAGGGATTTCGGTGATGATGATCTGGAACTGGCCGCCTTTTTGCTCCTCGATTTCGGCCCTGCCCCTTAATACGATCCCGCCCTTGCCGGTGGCATAAGCCTGTAAAATGTCTTTCGAATTATAGATAACGCCGCCGGTGGGGAAATCCGGGCCCTTAACGAATCCCATCAGGTCTTCCACGGTCGCGTCGCCGTTATCGAGAAGGTGCATAATCGCATCCGTCACTTCGGTCAGGTTATGGGGCGGGATATTGGTAGCCATACCGACGGCGATGCCCATAGTGCCGTTCAACAGGAGGTTCGGCAGCTTGGCCGGCATTACCCGCGGCTCTTTCTGCGAGCCGTCGAAGTTAGGCACGAAATCGACCGTTTGTTTTTCGATATCGTACAAGAGTTCTTCCGCGATATTCATCATCTTGGCTTCGGTATAGCGCATGGCCGCGGCGCTGTCGCCGTCCATGGAGCCGAAGTTCCCCTGCCCGTTCACGAGCGGGTAGCGCATGGAAAAGGTCTGCGCCATCCTGACCATCGAGTCGTAGATGGCCACGTCCCCGTGCGGATGGTATTTACCCAGGACCTCACCGACAACAGTCGCCGATTTCCGGAATTTCGCCCCGGCGCGGTAGCCCACGCTCCACATCGCGTAGAGGATGCGCCGGTGCACCGGCT
>CAZYKS010000174.1:1572-2353 GCA_964648375.1 uncultured Gammaproteobacteria bacterium
TTCAGCCCGTCGCGCACGTCCGGCAGGGCGCGCGAAACGATCACGCTCATGGCGTAGTCAAGGTAGGATTTGCGCATCTCGTCGATGATCGGCTGGGGCTCGACCAGGCCGAAAGCGGTGCGGGTGCGCTCAGTCACGATCTGGCGGGCGATCGTCGCTTCCTTATCCCCGGTTTCCGCAACTACTTCTTCAGTAACAGGTTTGGCCGCTTTCTCTGCCTCTGGCGCTTTGGGAGCTTCGGTTTTTTTCGGGGCCGGAGCTTTAGCCGGCACCGGTTTGGCCGGGGCTTTTTTCGCAGCCGGCGCCTGAGCGGCCGGTTTTTTCAAAGCCGCTTTTTTCGCCGGGGCTTTTTTCGCCGGCTTCTTAGAGGTTGGTTTTTTCGCCGCGGGTTTTTTGGGCGTTGGCTTTTTAATTTTCTTTGCTGGCATATGATGTTTGATTGGTAATTAATCATTAATAACCCCACGAATCAACGAATCAATTCACGAATTCACGAATTTTATCTCGATACATTTTATTCCTATTCGTAGATTCGTGAGTGGATTCGTTGATTCATAGGGTGATATTATTGGTTAGCGGAAGTATCGTCGGGAGCGGGACTGTTGTCCTGCAGACCGTTCAGACGGTCTTTTAAATTCTGGATATCGTGGTCGCTTAGGGCGGGCTGGCCGGCTGTTGCTTCCGGCAAGGTGTTATTTACGGCGGCGGTATCGTCATTAGCGGGCAGGGCCTGGGCGTTAATATCATTCAGGCCGGTTTTTATCTGTTCCATGGTTTTCAG
>CAZYKS010000175.1:0-2350 GCA_964648375.1 uncultured Gammaproteobacteria bacterium
CCGATGCACGATAAATTATTCCAGAACCAGGGCCTGAGCGATACCGCCGACCTGGTATCGCTCGCAAACCGCATCGGCGCCGACTCGGCCCGGTTTACGACCTGCTTAAGTTCGCAGAAATACATCAGCACAGTCCAGCAGGATTTCGCCCTCGGCCAGGAATTAGGCGTAGCCGGTACTCCCACCTGGTTCATCAACGGCTATAAAATCGAAGGCGACATCCCGCATGATACGTTTATCCAAATTATCGACAGTATTATAAATAATAGTAATTTGTAATTTGAAATTGGAAATTTGGATATAAATTTAAACATATAAAAATTGTCCAAATTACCAATTACCAATTACAAATTACCTCCAATAATTATGAAACAAATCAGAATACATGGAAGAGGCGGCCAGGGCGTTGTCACCGCCGCGGAATTGATCGCGATCGCCGCTTTTAACGACGGCAAGGAAGCGCAGGCTTTTCCCTCTTTCGGGGTGGAGCGGACCGGGGCGCCGATCGAAGCGTTCGCCCGGATCGCCGAAGAGCCGATCCGCACCCGCGAGCATGTCTATAAGCCGGATGTGCTGATTATTCAGGATGCTACCCTCCTGAATACCGTTGATGTCGGCCACGGCGCGGACGAGCATACGGTCATTATTATTAATACCTCGAAATCGAAAGCTGAAATAACGAAACAGCTGCCGCTTAAAAATATCCACTGTATCGACGCCACTAAAATCGCCCTGGATATTATCGGCAAGAACCTGATGAATACGGTCATCCTCGGCGCCTTCGCCCATGAAACCGGCCTGGTAAGTCTGATTGCCCTTAAGCAGGCGGTCGAACAGAAATTCGGTTCTAAAGGCAAAGAGATAGTCGAGAAAAATATAAAAGCGATTGAAGAAGCGTATAAAGGTTAAAAATAAAAAGAGAAATAAGACAAATAAGAAAAATATGAAAAAACGATAATTTATTAATTTCTTATTTTTCATCTTGTTCTTATTTTTCTTATTTCAAATTATGAAAATTAAGTTAACATCTGAGCCAGGCTCAACTATAAAAAATAAAACCGGCGGTTGGCGGACTTTTATTCCAGCCACTGACTTTAATACCTGTATCGGCTGCGGTACCTGCGCCAAGGTCTGCCCGGAAGGCGCGATTACTATGATCGCCGATAAAACCAAAAAAACCGGCGTCCGGCCGAAAACCGACTATGATTTCTGTAAAGGCTGCGGCGTCTGCGCCGAAGAATGCCCGGTTAAGGCCATACGGATGGAATTAGATAAAAAGTGATTGATACCCACGAATATACAAATCAAAGTACAAATTTACAAATATACAAATTTTTATTTATGGAGGGAGGGAAGCCTGACAAAATTGTATATAAAGAATTAAGTTATAAGATTGTGGGTAAACTTTTTGATGTGTATAATGAATTGGGTTATGGACATCCTGAAAAATACTATCAAACAGCGATAGAAAAAGCCCTTGCGTTAAGCAAAATAAATTTTAAAAGCCAAGTTCACTATAAATTAATATACAGAGGTGAAACAATTGGAAAATATTTTCTTGACTTTCTGATAGAAAATAAAATCATACTTGAGATAAAAAAGGGAGAATATTTTTCAAAAAAGAACATTGAGCAAATTAAAAGTTATCTAGAAGTAACAGGAATTAAATTAGCTATATTGGCCAATTTTACTCCTGAAGGTGTGAAATTTTATAGAATGCTAAATATTTAATTTGTATATTTGTAAATTTGTATAAAAATTTGTATATTCGTGGGTAATTTAGTAAATTCTTGGAAAAAATTCTATGCGTAAAATTCTAGAAGGTTCACAAGCGATTTCACACGTAATTAACGATATCGGCCCGGCGGTAGTGTCGGCTTATCCGATCACGCCCCAGACGCATATCGTCGAAGACCTGGCTAAGCTTAAGGCGGACGGCGAGGCGGATTTCGAATACGTACGCGCCGAGAGCGAGTTCGCGGCCGCCTCGATCGTAGCCGGCGCCAGCGCCGCCGGGGTAAGAACTTACACTGCCACCAGCTCGCAGGGGTTACTGCTGATGACCGAGGTTCTGTTCAATATCGCCGGCATGCGCCTGCCCGTCGTCCTGACCTGCGCCAACCGCGGCGTATCGGCGCCGATCACCATCTGGAACGACCACCAGGACGCCATGACCGTCCGGGATGCCGGCTGGATCCTGCTTTTCGCCGAAAACCACCAGGAAGCGGTCGAGCAGCACGTCATCGCCTATAAGGTCGCGGAGAAGCTCAGCCTGCCGGTTATCGTCAACGTCGACGGCTTCGTCCTGACGCATACCTACGAACCGGTGGTCGTGCCGACGCGCGCGCAG
>CAZYKS010000176.1:0-2343 GCA_964648375.1 uncultured Gammaproteobacteria bacterium
ATCAGGGTAAACCCTTGTTCATTCTTTCTCATAATTAAGCGAATTAACGGCATAAATCCCTAAATTTTAGATTGCAAATTAGCCGTGTCCTTTCCGATATTATACCATCTTTTAGATTAAAAAGCGAAAAACGGCCGATAAATTTAGGCCGTATTCATAATTTCCCGATACTCTCTAAAATCTGTTTAATCTGTGGCGAATTCATTAAATCACAGATTATATAAATGCATTGTTTCTTGCAATATTTTTATATTAACAGCAGCCCCAAATACCAATTCAGGATCGCGCCGCCCCAGAACAGGGTGATGATGGCGGCGATCGAAAGGAAAGTGCCCAGGGGTACGGCCTGGCTCCATTTTTTCCGTCCGGAAGCGATCAACCCCAGGCCAACCAGCGAACCGAGAAGATAAGCGATAAACAGGGCGACTCCCGCCTGCGGCCATCCCAAAGCCAGGCCCAATAACAGGCCGACCCGGATATCCCCGCCCCCGATCCACCTGCCTTTCGAAACCAGGAACTGGATCAGGAAAAAGCCGCCCCCCGCCGCCCCGGCCAAGAGTAAATTCAGCCAATTCATGCCGGTTAATAAATTCAGGATAAATACGATTACCATCGCCGGCAAGGTCACGGCGTCCAGGATCAGGTACCAGCGCAGGTCGTAGACGAAAATTACGATCATGACGGCGATGATGAAGAAATCACGGATAAGATTTAGAATATAGGATTTATGATTTAGGAGCGGCAAAGCGTGATTATAATCATAAATCATAAATCCTAAATCATAAATTCTCACAAAGGCAGTTACGAACAATAGGGCGGTAGTTAATTCCACAAGCGGGTATTGAATCGATATGCGCTGATGGCAGTGCCGGCATTTGCCCCGTAAAATAATAAAGCTCAGGACCGGGATATTGTCGTACCAGCCGATCTCGTGCATGCAATGCGGGCAGTAGGAGCGGTCCTTACCCTTACCCCCCAGGCTCCGCGGCCACAGGCTTTCCCCGGTATGGAGGCGCCAGATCAGGCAGTTCAGGAAGGAACCGATGATCAGGCCGAAAAGGAAGATGGAAAAAATAATTAAATACATCATTCGTTAAATATTAAAGAAATTAATTTTCGCGGCCAACGTATAATTCTCATTACCCAATACCCCGGCCAACCCTGATATTTTTTAAAATAATAATTCTGGGAACGGTAATAATATAATTTTCTCTGTCTGAATTTTCCAATACTTTTCCCGCCCCAATGCATAATCACCGCTTGCGGATATACGACTATGCTATACCCCGACGCTTTTACCCGCCGACAAAGATCGATATCTTCGAAATACATAAAATAGCCTTCATCAAACCCGTTAATTTTTTCGAAAAGGTTTTTTCTGATGATCATCGCCGCCCCGCTTACCCAATCTTCGGTTTGCGGCTTTACTGGATATGCAGGGGCCGATTTCAGTTTATCAAGAATCGCACTCATAGTAGTCGGAAACCGTCCGAATGCGTAAGGTTGGTTATTCTTGTTATTATCAACGAGTCGAGGGGCGATTATTCCAACCTTACGATGAGAATCCAAATAATCAGCCAAGTCCTTAAATATATCATTTTTAAACCGGGTATCGCTGTTTAAAAAAAACAGATATTCCCCCTTATCGACATTCGCTCCCTGGTTATTGGCGGCTCCGAAGCCTAAATTTTTATTGTTTTCCAATAATCTAATCCTATCCCGAAATTCACTATTTAACATAGCAACACTGCCATCATCTGAATCGTTATCAACCACTATCACTTCGTAGTGACTGGAGTTACAATGAGTAAAAATAGATTTCAACAATTCGGACAATAATTGTTTTGTATTATAACTGACTATGATTATTGAAAAAATCGGCATATTAAAAATTTTTATTCAATATCTGAGAGTAAATTTTATCTAATTTTTCCAAAATTATTCGCTTATTAAAATCTTCGGCCCGTTTTTGCGCTTTCTGCGCTAATCGGTTTCTTAAATCCTTAGAATTAACTAATTTTATTATAGCCTGCTTAAAACCAACAATATCCCCGGGTTCAACTAATATACCGTCGATTCCGTTCCTGATCGCTTCTTTTATCCCTCCAACATTAGAAGCTATGATCGGTTTGCCATTATTTAATGCTTCAAGGATCACCATAGGAAACGGTTCCTGCCATATCGACGGGAAGAGCATAATATCGCTCAAATTATAAACCCGGGAAATAACCTGGTTATCGATTGTTCCTGCCAGAATTACGTTCTTTAAATTGAATTTACCGGTTTGTTCCAGCAATTCAGTCATCAACGAGCCCCCGCCCACAATCAAAAATACTATTTCAT
>CAZYKS010000177.1:0-2308 GCA_964648375.1 uncultured Gammaproteobacteria bacterium
CCGCTGGTGATGGTGTTCGACGGGCAGGGGCGGTTTACGGTCAGATTAGGCGAACGCCCCGATAATTTCCAGCCCCGAAAATATTCCCTGAAACTGGTGATCGATGACCGCTCCCAACCGGGTGTTAGCAGTTTCGAATATAAACAGGATTTTACCTGGGGGGTGCTGGCCCTTAATTTCGACCGTTCGCAATATTTGCCGGGGGAAGAAGCGAACCTGGAAATGGCGGCCCTGGACGATTACGGCAATACGCTTTGCGATGCAGCTATCGATATTATTATTATCGATCCGGATGGGAATACTTCAGCCTTAAGCACCGGGGATAATAGCATCCATTATTACCCGGGCTGCAGCCTCAACAATTATTCGAATAAACCGGATTATTATGCCGTTTACCGCACCGGCCCGGCCGGAAATTACGACCTCTTAATTACCGTTAACACCGCTAATGGCGAACGTAAGTTTTTCGACCGTTTCCGGGTAGTCGATTCCCTGCCGTTCGTGATCGAGCGCCAGGGTCCGACCAGAATCAACCCTAAATACGTTTACCCGATGAAGCTTCTGGTTACTCCGGCTAGCGATTATAGCGGTGAGTTCAGGGATACGGTGCCAGCCGGGTTCACGGTCGCATCCAGTAGCGGATATCGCATCGCCAGCGCCGCGGGCGGCCAGGAAATAATCTGGGACGTAAATTGGCTGGCCGGAGATACCTATACGCTTACCTATAGCTTCGATGCGCCGGATATTTCTCCGCATTTATATGTTGTCGGCCCGGCCGTGATCGCCGCCTATAGCGAAGACCGGCAATGGCAGCTGGCCTCAGATAATCCGGGAGCGGTCGGGCATTATTTTAAGCATTATGACGATATCGTCAGTTTCGATAATCTCAATTCCGCTTACGGCGGCTGGCAGGAGGTAAGTGAGTACCGGCTCGCTTCCACTACTTTCATTGCCGGTGATAATTATCTCTTAGTATTCAATTTCGCCACCAACGCCAGTTCTACAAACGTCAGTTCGATGGCGCGTATCCGCCATGGTGCGAGCGAGTTTCCCGATTCCGTATTTACCTGGCTGTCGCGGCGGACCGACGAGGAAGAAGTCGGGCATGGCTACCAGTATTTCACGGTCTGGCGGGCGGTGGCGGGCGAAGATATCAATGTCGATCTGTCGGCTTATAACGCTACCAGTACGGTAAGGGCCGAAGGGTATGAGGCTTTCGCGGTTAATTTATCCGGCGATTTGACGGAGAATAATGACTGGTATTATGCCACCAGCACACAAAGCGGCACCCTGGGCACCGGCTGGTCTAATGGGTCGGAAATTACGATAGACGGCCGGGAAAAAAACTGGCTGATCGTCGGCCAGGGGCATTTTCTGATGAATAACGTCGGCGCCGATTTCGCCACCCGCTTCATAAATGCGAGCGACGGGCCGACTTATAGCCAGCTCAGGTACGAAGGCGAAAGCCTCGATGACGAACGTCCGGTCGTCGATATGGTTACCAATAGTTTTACCGGGGAGAAAACCTGGCGCATTCAGGCGGTTGTTGACCACGCCGGCACGCACGGCTGGGACGCTTCCAAAATTTTCGCGCTCAACCTAAGTAAATTCCGCGATCGCTTCCTAAGCTACCAAACCAACAATGTCAGTATTTCTCCGATCGATACCTGGACCCAAACGTCGGGCAAGGGCAATTACCTGGTCCGGCAGACCGGTGATACGCTTATCTGGTCGCAGGAAGTGGTTGATGTCGTTAACAATAATGCCGCGGTTTTCAGCCGCATTACCCTGGACGGCACGGTCGTTCCGCCCGGACACGATGACGCGATCAAGGGACTGCCGCACGGATCGTCGGACGAAAACGCCCACCATAATTTTTATCTTGGAACGTTCGACGAAGGAACGCGGGCTATCAGCGTCGACATGAAGAACGTGGCCGCCGGAGTTACCCCGGTCGCGGATATCCATAGTTTAGTCGCGTTTTCGATGGAGTTGAAAGCGCCGCCGACCGGAACGATCGATTCGGTAGCGGAAAAGCGCGACGGCTCGGGTGCGGTAAATATAGCGATTAAAGCGGATGATCCGGATGATGATGCCTGCCGGGCTAAGATCGAGTACGTCGCCGGCGCAGCCTGCGATTTCTCGAGTCCCCTGGACCCGACCCTAAACGAAGCCTCGACATCGATAACCGCTACCTTCGGCGCGCCCTTAATCGATAATGCGAGCGCTTACCAGGTCGGAACTTCAAGCGGACTGATTAGAACCGCTTCCGGCACCAATACCGTCGCTTTCGACTGGCAGGCAGGGT
>CAZYKS010000178.1:0-2265 GCA_964648375.1 uncultured Gammaproteobacteria bacterium
TTTACCGAGCGGGCGAGTTTCAACCCGATGGGTTCGCTTTCCGGCCTGACCATGTACCTGGTGATTATGCTGCCGTTATTGGTAATCGCGACCGCGCAGGCGGGCGAGATCCATTCCGGCATGAATAAGGCGAAAGTGACGGCTTTAAAAATCTTTACCGGATTGATTACGGTCGGCGCCCTGGTGATTCTCGCGCTTTTGACCGGCTTTACTTTCTGGCCGGCCGCAATCGTCGGCATGGTGATCGTCCTGATGTTTTTCTTATCGAAGATCATCAGAATCTCGAGCAGCAACCTCGTAATACCGATCGCCGCCTTTCTGCTGTTGATAATTTTCCTGGTGCTCGGCAACTTTAACCTGATGAACCTGAAGCTGCCTTCGGAAGTGAGCCTGTCGCGGCAGACTTCCTGGAACATCGCCGAAACCAGCCTTAAGAACGATCCCTTTTTCGGGTCCGGCCCCGCGACCTTTTATTATGATTTTTCGAAGTATAAGACCAAGGATTTTAATGCTTCGCCCCTATGGAATATCCGCTTCGACAGCGCTTCCGGCATCCTGAATGAACTTCTGGCGACGGTCGGCTCCCTGGGCACTATCGCCATCGTGATAATCGCCTTGATCGCCTTATCGATCAGCTTCCTGTCGCTAATTAAGATTACCGAAAAGGAACTGCATTCGGTCGTATTGGCGCTGTTTGCCGGCTTTATTTCCGCTTTGATTTTAAGCCTGTTGTTTACGATGAATAACGCCACGATCCTCGTAATCGTGCTTGTTTCCGTCATTACCGCGGCCGCGTCCATATCGCTATACCCGGAAAGGTTCAAAACCTTAACCCTGTCGTTCCGGGCGTCGGCCAAATACGCCCTGGCCCTGGCCGCGATTTTCCTTTGCGTCAGCGCCGGCGTCGTGATCCTCTTTACCTTAGGCCTTAAGATGTATTTAGCCGATATTTCCGTAAATAATGCCCTGGCCGCGTCCAATACCGACGTAAAGATAGCCGATTTCACCCGGGCGATCCAGCTGGCGCCCTACCAGGATACTTATTATCTTGACCTGGCTAACCAATACATGGCCAAAGCCAACCAGGCGGCCGTTGCCGGCGGCGATCCGACCACGATCCAGAACAACCTGAGCCAGGCGATCGACGCGGGCAAGCAGTCGGTCGAAATTTCCCCCAACCGGGCGAGCAACAACGAAAGCCTGGCGCTTATCTACGAAAACGCCTCTTTCTATACCCGGGGGGCGCTGGAATGGGCAGAAAATTACTATAACCAGGAAATCAGCCTCGAACCCCTGAACCCGACCCCTTCCCTCAGGATCGCGCTCGTGAACATGGCCCGCGCCAATGCCGAGACCGACCAGGATAACAAAACTTACGACATTAACGAAGCGATCAAGAAATACGATGAAGCCCTGTCCAAGAAGAATGACTTGGCGGCCGCTTATTACGGCAAGGGGATAGCGTATGAGCGCATGGGCGACCTCGACCAGGCGATCGAGATGCTCAAGCAGGCCAATATCACTTCGAACAATAATATCGACTATCTGTTCGAGCTGGGACGGCTCTATTTCAACCGGGGCGTATCGCAGCCGAACCTGGCGCAAACCGCCTCGAAGCAGATCGCCGAGAACCAAATTACCCCGGACAGCACTTCCAGCACTACGGAAGAAAGCCTAAGCATCGCGCAGGACGAGCCGACCGGAACGGTCACCAACACTAACGATGACCTGAAGCTGGCAGAACAGATTCTGACTGCCATCGTGGCAGCTAACCCCAAACATGCCAATGCCCGCTACTCGTTAGCGGTGCTGTACCAGAAGATCGGGGATACAGACAAGGCTAAGGCGCAGGTGGACGCGCTCCTCGGCATCGTTACCGATTCCGCCACCCAGAACCTGATCAAGCAGCAATTCGCGGGCATATTGGGGCAGTAGATAGATTAAACGATTTAACGATATAAAGGCAAGGGCTCGAGCCCTTGCCTTTTTCGATGATAAAATTATCCTTTTGCCATTTTTTGCCCTGATCATGAATCCACAGGCGAGCAGTACTTACTTCATGTTTTTGAATAAATTCCGCCAGACCATATTGCCTTTTTCGGTTGGTTGTATTTTCCATTTCCGCATTTCTGTCATTCCTGGGAGTGACCAGGAGCCCTTACTTCTGTCATTCCCGGCCGCTTCACCCCTCCCACCCTGTCATCCCTGGCTGCTTTGTCATCCCGGACCGCGATCCGGGAAGGGATCCACGGCTAAGCGGCAGGA
>CAZYKS010000179.1:0-2262 GCA_964648375.1 uncultured Gammaproteobacteria bacterium
CATCGGCGACTTCCCGGCCGCCGGCGTAAAAGGCGAAATTGAAATCGGCCCAGTGTTTCTGGTTGGGATTTTGGATTTTGGCTAAAAAATCATAATTCCCCATCCCGGTATTGATTATTGACGGGGCATAGACAACGAGGTCCTGGGCGGCGTGCGCAACGAAATAACTATGGTCGATATTGCCGGTATTGACGAGGCCGTCGGCCAGGCGCCTGTCCTCATCGATGCCGTAAATGATGTAATAGCCGAAACCGTAAATGAAATACCCCCAGCTAATAACACTGATGAATATCAATATGAACACGAAAAATCTCACTAACTGGTGCTTATGTTCGACCAGCCATAATCCGAAATCAAGGCGCTTAACCGTCAGGCCTTCGTCATCGCGATACCGCTCGATATTGACTTTTTTCAGCTTGCTGCCGTCTTCATCCGGCGGCGGTTGTCCATTAAGATTGAATTCATTTTCATTATTCACCATGACGTTATTATAGCATTTAACACCCGATTCTGGCAACCGATTATTTAGCCCACGAATCTATAAAAATAATACAAATTTTGAGAAATACAAATAGTAGAAGTTTAAAAAAGATTCGTAAATTTGTATATTTGTAGTAAGATTTGTATATTCGTGGGTAAATATATCCGTTCGTATATAAAAACGCGAACTTGCCAAATAACGATAAATTTGCTAAAATCCCAGTATGACATCTGATTCCCGCTGGGGAAATTTTTATATTTAAATTATTGAATATTAGCTAAAAAATTATATCTATGGCAAAAACGAATAAGCCAAAAGCAACGGCAAAACCAGCCTTGAAAAAAGGCAAAAAGGCCCAGTCGAAATCGAGTTACGGTGCGGAAGCGATTACCGTCCTGGAGGGGCTGGAGCCGGTCAGAAAGCGCCCGGGTATGTATATCGGTTCGACTTCAGCGAGCGGCCTGCACCACCTGATCTGGGAAGTGGTCGATAACGGCATCGATGAATCGATGGCCGGGTTCGCGAATGAAATCGGCGTCACTCTGCTTAATGGCGATATGGTCGAAATTACCGACAACGGGCGCGGAATCCCGGTCGATATTCATAAGGCTACCGGCGTTTCCGCGCTGCAAACGGTCATGACGAAACTGCACGCCGGAGGAAAATTCGGGGAAAGCGGCAGCGCCTATAAAGTATCCGGCGGCCTGCATGGCGTGGGCGTATCGGTCGTGAATGCGTTGAGCGAATACCTGATGGTGGAAGTCTTCCGGGATGGAAAGATATGGATGCAGGAATATAAATTCGGCAAGCCCCAGAAGAAAGTGCGCGCCAGCGGCAATAGCCGTAAAACCGGCACGAAAATAACGTTCAAGCCGGACGCGTCCATTTTCAGTGAAACGAAATTCGACTGGGGCAAGATTCTCGACCACTTAAGGCAGCAGGCCTACCTGACCAAGGGTATCACCATCAAAATCACGGATAAAAGAAAAGACCATACCAATAAAGACTATACCTTTTATTTCGAGGGCGGCATCAAATCCTATATTAAAGCCCTGAATACCAATAAAGGCCTAAAAAACGAAACTGTCTATTATGTCGATAAGGAAATCAACGATTCGCGGGTGGAGGTCGCCCTGCAGTATAACGACGAATTCAACGAAACCGTCCTGGCATTCGCCAATAATATCTATAACAGCGAAGGCGGCATGCATATGGTCGGTTTCCGCACGGCCCTGACCCGTACCCTGAATTCCTACGCCCGGGCGCATAACCTGATCAAGGAAAAGGACGAAAACCTGACCGGCGAGGACGTGCGCGAAGGTCTGACCGCGATCGTAAGCGTTAAAATAACCGATCCGCAATTCGAGGGCCAGACGAAAAGCAAGCTCGGCAACGCCGAGATAAAAACCTATGTCGAGCAGGTCTTCGGGGAAACTTTCATGACTTTCCTGGAAGAGCATCCGAAAGAAGCCGAAGCGATTATCGGTAAATGCCTGCTCTCGGCCCAGGCCCGGATCGCCGCCCGTACCGCACGCGCTTCGATCCTCCGGAAAGGCGCTTTAGAGGGAATTACCCTGCCCGGAAAACTGGCCGACTGTTCGAGCCGCAAGCCGGAAGAATGCGAGATCTATATCGTCGAGGGCGACTCGGCCGGCGGATCGGCTAAGCAGGGCCGCAACCGCGCTTTCCAGGCGATTTTGCCGCTCAGGGGGAAGATCCTGAATGTGGAACGCGCCCGACTCGATAAGATGCTCGCCAATAACGAGATTAAGAGCCTGGTG
>CAZYKS010000180.1:0-2249 GCA_964648375.1 uncultured Gammaproteobacteria bacterium
AATATACAAATTTTGTTACATATTTACAAATTTACAAAAATTTTTTGTTATGTTATTTGTATATTTGTAAATTTGAACTTCTATTTGTAGATTCGTGGGTAATTTTAATAAATTCGTGGGTAATTTTAATAAATTCGTAGGTAATTTTAATAAATTCGTGTGTAGTTTCATTAATACAAAAAAAGCAGTCGTTGCGATGTCCGGTGGGGTGGATTCTTCCGTGGCGGCGATGCTTATGAAAAAACAAGGGGCGCGAGTGACCGGGATGTATATGCGTTTGGGTATTCCCGGGGAAGATACCAGCGAAGCGGCAGCCAGAGCGGTTTGCCGGAAGCTTAAAATCGATTTTTATCCGGTTAACCTGGAAACACGTTTCCGGCAGGAGGTAGTCGATTATTTCGTCGAGAGCTACAAGCGGGGGATTACGCCCAACCCGTGCGTAAAATGCAATGCGCTCATAAAGTTCGGCGAACTATTGCAGCGCGCCCGCGGCCTGGGGGCGGATTATCTCGCTACCGGACACTATATCAACAATTTAAGATTTCAGATCTCAGATTTAGGATTTAGGTATAAACTTTTACGGGGAGCGGATAAAGACAAGGACCAGAGTTATTTTTTGTATAGGTTGACGCAGGATCAGCTTAGGCGGGTGGTTTTTCCTTTGGGAAAATATACCAAGGACGAGGTACGGGCGCTGGCGGACAAGGCGGGGTTGCCGTATATTAAGAAAGAAAGCCAGGACGTATGTTTTCTGAAGCAGGACGGGAAGATTATCGAGCATAACGAATATTTAAAACAACATATAAAGCTAAAACCGGGGCCGATTATACCCCTCCGGCCTTCGGCCACCTCCCCTTGGCAAGGGGAGGAAAACGGTGCGGTAGAAGTTATCGGTGAGCATCAGGGACTGCCGTTATATACGATCGGGCAGCGGCGGGGAATCGAGGTCGGCGGCACCGGTCCGTATTACGCGGCCGCGGCCGATTATCGGACCAATACGCTGTGGGTGGTTAATACTTTCGACCATCCGGCGCTCTTTCGGGACGAGCTGGTTTTAACAAAGGTTAACTGGATTTCCGGGAATGAACCGAAACTGCCTTTACAGTGCGAAGCCGTGATCAGGTACGGGCATACGGCGGTTGGGTGCGTAGTGCAAAGGACGAATGACGAAGGACGAATTACGAAGGATAAGAATAAATATTCGGTGAAATTCAAAACGCCCCAGCGGGCGGTGACGCCGGGGCAGAGCGTGGTGTTTTATGATAACGATGAAGTGTTAGGGGGAGGGGTTATCGAATGACGAAGGACGAATGGCGAATGTCGAATGGCGAAGGACGGATGGCGAATGCGGTATGATTTTAGATTTAAGATTTATGATTTAGGATGGGTTGTAAGCAAATAAAAAAGGACGTTCCGAACCGGCTGGAACGTCCCAATGGTTTAAGGAGGTTTTTTCATTTTTTTTCAAGAATGGATTTGGCTAGCCCGGGCCAGCATTCTTCATCGGGATAGCAAATGGTTTTTACCTGGAGTTTAAGTAAAGCCGCGAGTGAATACTGGGATAATGGCTTTTGTTTAAACCTGGTATCCCTAAAAAAGATATAGACTTTGCCGTCTTGCGTTAAGACACTATCGACACTGAGCAACTTACCGTTGAATTTGACAATACTTGCCTGAGGGGCATTTTTCAGACGATTTTCGATTTTTATGGCAAGTTTTTCGTTCGCTCGGATTATCGATTTTTTTCTTAATTGGACGAAGAAACCCAGTGAACCGAGCAGAAGTACCAGAACAATGGATAAGAACAATGTGGCAAGATTCGATTTATTCATGCTGCCCTCCCTGCTTTTTTCAATATTTCGAGGTTTCTTGGCGGGGCGATATACGATTTTTTTTCGATTTTTACCGGTGCGGCCGTTTGTTGGTGAAGTTTCGGCCACTGGCTGACACTGTAACAGACGGTTATGAACAAGATAAAAATAACAATCGCTATCAAAAATAAATATAGACCTAATTTGCTTTTTTCTTCATTCATTTTCATTTCCTCCTGTTAAATTAACTATTCTGTTATTTTGTGTAAAACACTACACCCCACCTTTTCGTACCGCCCAGTTCAAAAAGATTTCCCAGCAAGCGCAGTTCAACCAGCTCTGATTTTTTTGCCGTAGTGCGCGCCAATTCGGCTGCGGCCAATAGTATCAGATAGGGGCGGTCAGCATTCGAAGATAGTATCCGGCAAAATTCCGGGT
>CAZYKS010000181.1:0-2210 GCA_964648375.1 uncultured Gammaproteobacteria bacterium
CCGCCGCGGCCGTACATTTTTTCGAGTATTTGCTGGGCGGCGGAAGAATTGATCTTATCGGTATAGACCAGGGTAATCAGTTCGGCAAAATTCTCCGGAGTGATTTTCGTGTCCTTTATGCCCTTACCTTCGGCGTTCAGATGTTTGAACAGCTCGCTGATTATCCAGTTAGCGGAAATTTTAGCGAGTTTCTTTTTCTGCCGCTCCCAATCGTCGCCTTCCGCTTCGATCCAGGACCGCAGTTCGGTAAATACCTGCTCGCTATAATCGGCCAGGCCTTTATCGCCGACAAGGATATCGGCATCATAATCGCTTAAGTCATATTGGCGGGTAAAGCGTTTTTTCTTATCTCCCGGCAGTTCGATCAGGCGCGTTTTTATCTCATTCAGCCATTCGGGCGAAAATTCGACCGGCGGCAGGTCCGGTTCGGGGAAATAACGGTAGTCCGCTGCGGTTTCCTTAACCCGCTGGCTTATGGTCTCGCCTTTATTTTCGTTCCAGCCCCGGGTCTCCTGCACGATTTTTTCTCCGTCTTTAATAGCCAGGGCCTGACGCTTGATCTCATATTCGATCGCTTTTTCAACCGCCTTAAAGGAGTTGATATTTTTAACTTCTACCTTCGGATTGAGCTTATAATCGCCGACCGGCCTAATCTCCCTGCCGTCATATTCCCATTTACCCGGCTCCTGGATACTGACGTTGGCTTCACAGCGCATTTGCCCTTTCTCCATATCGGCGTCGCTGATATCGAGATACCGTAATATTTGCTGATAGCGCTGGCAGAAATTTTTCGCGGACGCGGCATCACGGATCACCGGTTCGGTGACCATCTCCATCAAGGGAGTACCGGCCCGGTTAAAATCTACCAGAGAATAATTTTTACCTTTGGGCTTGTCTGCCGAAACTTTGGCATGGGCGGGATGGGTTAGTTTCCCGGTATCTTCTTCAAGATGGATACGGGTAATTTTTACCGTGTCCCCATTTACGTCCAAATGGGCATCATAAATAAACGGCAGATCGTACTGCGAGATCTGGTAGCCTTTCGGAAGATCCGGGTAAAAATAATTTTTCCGGTCGAATTTCGCGTAAGTATTGACTTTACCGTTTAAAGCCAGCCCGACCAGAACCGTATTTTCGATCGCCTGCTTGTTCGCTACCGGCAGGGTGCCGGGATGCCCCAGGCAGATCGGGCAGACAGTCGTGTTCGGCGCCTTATTTTCCGCGTCATTATCGCAGGAACAGAACATTTTCGATTTTGTTTTCAGCTCGGCATGGATCTCCAGGCCGATGATGACGTCGTATTTCATAATTATAAGTAAACAGACAACAGTAAACAGTAAACAGAAGCTTTATGTCATAGGTATTTACTGTAAAATGTTGTCTGTTTTTATGCTATTTTCAGTTTACCAAAAATACGTAAAAATGCAAGAAATCTGTTAAAATTATTTAATCTGTGGTGATATTCATTTTTTTCACCACAGATTGAACAGATTTAACAGATTATTATTAAAATCTAATTATTAAAATCTACCGGAACTACCGTGTAACCCTTCGGCCCTTTGGGTATCGGTTTCGACTTTAGCTTCTATTATTTCCGGGAATTCGATTGGCTGGATCAGGATTTGGGCGATTTTTTGCCCGGTTTCGATTTTATGGGCCTTATCGTCGATATTGAGCAAACCGATAAGAATTTCGCCGCGGAAACCGGCGTCGATCACGCCGCCGATGGTATGGAGGCCGTCTTTAGCCAGGCCGCCCTTATCCCATATCAGGCCGACGCAACCATCGGGAATCGCCAGCCTAATCCCGGTTTTGATTATTGCCCGGTTTCCCGGTTCGATTGCGACCGCTTCATCCGCATATAGATCCAGGCCGGCATCGAACTCGTAGGCCCGGGTAGGCAGTTTGGCGGCAGGGGAGAGGCGTTCGACTATGAGTTTCATAAATTCATTTTAGTAATGATTTAATTTTTTTCCATACTAATTCACTGACTTCTTCCCGGCTCATAATATCTTTACCGCGCGTGCATTCGATCAGGGTGGATTTCGGGAACAGTTTCGCGATTTCGAGATAAACCTTCTCGGCGTCCCGGAGATGGTTTATATCGGCTTCATGCAAATCCCGTTTTTTGCCGTTAACATACGCGCGTTTGCCTTTATGGTCGACCAATTCCTGCGCGATTGCGGCGTCAACATGGAGGATGATATTCA
>CAZYKS010000182.1:0-2184 GCA_964648375.1 uncultured Gammaproteobacteria bacterium
TAAACATGAACAAGCCCGCAAGCGCTGCCAGCCGCGATAAAGACAGTTGCCGTAAGAGCAGGTAAAATCCGATTAAGGTAAGCGTGCCGAGGATTGCGCTGATTGCCCGCATCCCGGCAACGCTTCTGCCGAAGAGGCGGAACTCGAGTGCGACCAGGTCGATGTACAGGCCCTCCCGGACGTTATTGCCCGGAAAGACGATTTTATAGCCATTGTCGGCGGCCGCGCCGATCGCATCCAGGCCGTTGTAAGCTTCATCGTAATAAAGGCCGGGAGGGATGGAATCGAGTTTATAGCAGCGGATAAAACCGCCGAACAGGATTACAGCGATAACTAAGCCAATAATAAGGTTACGGCCGCGGTTATTTTTATCGGTTGTAACGGTTGAAACCATGTATTCTGAACGGATAGTGATTATAAATCATATACGCATCAATTCGAGTCGAACGAATATATGCATTGGTTGGTTTGGTGAAAAAAATCGTTCGTGAATGAACGTTGTGCGGAGATTAATAATCCCGGCTACTATCCGTTTCAGTCGTTTTTATGTAAATCAGGCTGAGCTTATCCCGGTAAACTGCCTGCCAATCGCCGGCGTCATCAAGGTAGTTTTTAAGCGGATTGGCCTGGTTATTGAGCCGCTCTTCATTTAAAAACAGGAAGTTTTTCTCGAACCAATTCAGATGCGCTTGCGGATATTGGTTCCTGATCAATACCAGCCCGATATCGTATTGGTTGAGTTTGTTCTCGAGTTTATCTGGATCGAAAAAGTCGTAGTATTCCGCTAAAAGGGTCTGGCCGGCGAACGGGTATTGGGGCAGGCGCCCGTCAATAAACAGTTTTTCCTCGGGCCAGGTATAGAGCAGATAGCCGCCCCAGCCGTACTGGCTGAACAGCCGTAGATTTTGATATTCGCTCTGCGTTTTTAAAAACGCGACTGCCTGGCAGGGATAACTCGAGCAATAGGCGCTGAACGGATCGTTGGTGGAATCGATTTTAAGCGCCTTGGCCGCGATTATGAGCACGAAACAGGCGATTACCAGAAATTCGAGAAAATGCATCAGCCATTTTAACCGGCCGCTGGCATAATCGTGCAGCCAATTGTCAGGCACTGCCAGTTCGCGGGAGAAAAATTCGACTATCCAGGGCAGGGTGGCGGCGAATAAGAGCGGAAAATGACGCTTGGATTCGAATGACAAATACAGGAATAACAGCGATAAGGCGAAGAACCAAAGGTTGATTTTAGCCGGCATGCTTTTACCCTTGGTTTTAGCGACAGTAAAATAAGCGATCAGGACCAGGGCGGCGGCCACGAATCCGGCGTAAAGGAATCGCCAATATTCGATCGGGTACCAGTTAACCGGAACCCACTCTTCAATATGGGTAAGGTAAAATGTATCGCTGTATCCGCTTAAAAACCGGTACAAGTCGAGCCGGTAAGGCGTAAGCAGGGTGGCGGCGAAGCTAAAGATAATGAATAAGGAAAAGACCAGAAGCGTTTTCGAGTTCAGAATGCGGGAAAAATCGATCCAGCTGAAGCGCTTGCGGCCGGAAAAGAGCAGTTCCAGGTACTTCACGCAAAGGTAAAAGAAAAGTAAAAATAAGCCGATAAGGAAGCTGCCGTGCGAGCATGCCCAAACGTAAAAAAGCACCGGCAGCCAGACGAGCACCCGATATCGCTTAGTGCGTTCGTAATGGAGAATGATCCAGAATAAGAGTACTACGTAAAGCAAGCCGAATTCCTGCATCCTAACGCCGAGATGGGGAGCCATGGCAGACAGGCCGATTACTCCCAGAAAGATAATAAAAAACTGGGCCGAACCGGAAGGAAAAAAATATTTATAAGTAATATAGACGAGCAGCAGGAAAGCGATAAAAGCGATTAAAACGAAGAATATGCTTAAGGCTTGGTAGCCCCCATAGTAAAAAAGCCAGTAGCTGATCACATTAACGAGCCATTCATGGTCCACCCAGGTGGCGTGCTCAAGCGTATAGTTATAGTGGTTAAGGTGCGGCACCGTTTTGGTAATTAACGTTTCTTTTCCGACCTGCAGATGCCAGCCGAGGTCAGGGTCGAGGTAGCGGTAGGAATTATTGATTAAAAATACCAATATAAATAAAAAAAACAGGCTCCAGATTGTGTATTTGAAAAAAGGTTTATCCATATTTTAGATAACAGAAAAT
>CAZYKS010000183.1:0-2175 GCA_964648375.1 uncultured Gammaproteobacteria bacterium
TGGACAATTATTCTGGTGACTCACGAGACCGATACTGCCAATCACGCTAAGCGGATCATCCGCATTAAAGACGGCGACATTCTTTCCGATGAAGCGGTTAAGGACAGAGTGATAGCGACCGCCGACAATGATTTGATTAAATAATTTAACAGCTATAAATTTGTGAATTTTCTTTTAATAATTAAATTAGTCATGAAGAATTTGCGTGCTCGGAAAGGGAGGACGCTTTTAACTATTTTAGGGATTACTATCGGCGTAGCGGGCGTGATTGTAATTATTTCTTTGGGGGCCGGCGCGCAAAGCCTGATCTTGGGCCAGGTAACTAAATTAGGCAGTAATCTGCTTGTTGTTCAGCCGGGAATGGCGTCGGAGAACGGTCCGCCGATTCCGGGCCTGCTAATTAGCACTTTGGTAAATAGCGACGCGGAGGCGCTCCGCAACAGCAATTTTGTTCCCCACGCCGCGGCGGTTAACGCGGCCGTTCAGGGATCGGTGACCATTACTTGGGGGAGCAAGACGATAGACGCGACTTTCATCGGCACAGACGATAAGTATCCCCAAGTGAATAATTTTACCATGCAATCCGGACAATTTTTTAGCGCCGCCGATAATACCGGCGGAGCCAATGTGGCGGTTATCGGCTCGGAAATCAGCAAGCAATTGTTTGGCAATTCGGGGGTAAATCCCATCGGCCAGGTGGTCAAAGTAAAAAGCTCGGTGCAAAGCAATGTTGGCGGAGTTCCTCTGAGAGTGATCGGCGTGATCGCTTCCCGGGGCAGCTCTTTTTTTCAAAATCAAGACGAGCTTGTTTTTTTGCCTTTGGTTATCGGCCAGCAGCAGATACTGGGCATCCGCTATCTGCAGTCAATCTATATCAAGGTTGATGATGCCGCCAATATCGATTCCACCATCGCTTCAATTAACGCGGTTTTAAAACAACGGCACCATATCTTGAGCGAGGTTAATATTGATTTTACGATCCGCAACCAGGCGGACGCCATTAAAATTTTATCGACAATCACAAACGCGCTTCGTTTATTTTTAGCCGCCATGGCCGCTATTTCTTTGGTGGTGGGCGGAATTGGAATTTTAAATATTATGATGGTGACCGTGGCCGAAAGAACGAGAGAGATCGGCTTAAGAAAAGCGCTGGGCGCAACCGACAGGGCGATTCGCAACCAGTTTTTGCTGGAAGCTATTTTGCTGACCAGCTTGGGCGGAGTAATGGGAATCATTATCGGCGGTTTGACGGCCTATTTAATCTCTTTATTAATGGACCACCTCGGTTATGACTGGGCCTTTATTGTTTCCTGGGTCTCGATTGTTCTGTCGGTTGGAGTTTCTGTTTTGACGGGCGTGATTTTCGGTTTATTTCCGGCAATCAAAGCGGCTAAACTGGACCCGATCGAAGCCTTAAGATACGAATAATATGTATAGTGCTTTAAAACAATCCATCAAAGCCCTGTTGGCCAATAAAGGACGGACATTTTTAACGACTCTTGGGATTATGATCGGAATCGCGACGGTGATTCTGGTTTTGTCGGCCGGCGCCGGTTTCCGCGGCTTGATCGACAACCAGCTGGCTACTTTTGGAGCCAATACTTTGTATGTTCAAACCAAGGTGCCTTCAAACAATAAGAATCTGGCCGCCACCGAAGATGTCGGTTCGGGCGTTGTGATCACCACTTTAAACCAAAGGGATTTAGACAGTATTAAAAAGCTTCCTAATGTAGTAAACGATTACGGCATAGTGATTGGACAGGCGGTAGCCAGCTATCGCAATAACCAAAAGAACGCCGTTTATCTGGGAGCCTCGGCAGCCAGGTTTGAAATTGACAAAAGCACGTTAAAGTCAGGGCGGTTTTATACGGCCAGCGAAGACTCGGGCGGCGCACAAGTTGTTATTTTAGGCAGCCAGATCGCTTCCGACTTGTTCAAGCAGGACGACCCTTTGGGCAAATTGCTCCGCATCGGAAATTTAAATTTTTTGGTGATCGGCGTTTATAATCCTTCAAGCGGCCTGGGCGGAGGGAATAACGATTATTTATTCGTTCCCATAAACACGGCCCAGAAAAAAATGCTTGGCATTAATTATTTGATTGAAGCGGTTGTTCAGGTTAAAGATATAAATTTAAGCGATTTGACCGCCAGTGAAATCAGCCGCGCCATACGGCG
>CAZYKS010000184.1:0-2149 GCA_964648375.1 uncultured Gammaproteobacteria bacterium
CAGCCACCCCGGCCAGGCGATTGCCAGTGAAAAAAAGAAACAAAGAAAAGAAATGAAAGCGCAGGCGCTTGCCGCTCAAGCGAAAAGGTCAGGAGTCACTGTGGTAGCCCTACAGAAAAAAGAACACGAAGAATTCGTGCAAGCCTCCCGCTCTTTCAAAAGAGACGAAACCGAATTTTTACCGGCCCGGCGATCTTACGGCTGGTGGTAAATAGCGGGCTTTAAATTTAATTGCCCGGACCTTTACTGAATTTTTTATATTAAAACAGGCATCGTTGTAAAAATACGATGCCTGGTTTTTCTTTTTGCGGCTGGGCTTTTCAAATTGTCTGTGGTTTAATTAATTTTTGCTCCTTTAAATAGTACAATAACTTATCGATGTTATCTCTTGTCGTAATTTTTTCATTCTTGATCTCATCAACCAACCGTTTTATATTTCCTTCATGGGCACCATTAAGCCCAAAACCATTTCCGTTACCCGGTATTTTTTCTAATTCCTCGATACAGGCCAGGGTGTTGTGCTGGATATAAAATAATGTATCGCGAAATTCACGCATTTTCTCAAAATCTATTCCGTTTTTCATTATAGCCGCCCCCCTTTCTATTCATTTATAAATGATCAAAAAAGTTATTAACAGTTATTATATTTATTATATATTATTAATTATATATTGACAATAGTATTTATATATTTATACTAAAATTAAATAAAATATATTATTATACTAATTTTATTAAATTAATAACTTGACAAAAATTATTAATTTGATATTATTTAATTATCTATATAGTACCTTTACAATAAATTTTTGGCAACCCGTAAACCCTGGAGGTGAAATTATGACATTGAGAAATAATTTGACAACCTTAGCAGCATTGGCGGTATTCGTAATTATCTGTGCCTGCGGAGGCGGCGGCACCGATAATCCCGCGTCGCCAACAAACCCGAACAACAATATATCGGACAATAATCCTCCTCCGCCCGATAACTCTACACCGCCGGCCACCAATCCGGACAACAACACGGACCAGGGTCATACGCCCCCACCGGCAACCAACCCGGATGATAACGGTTCAAATACCAACCCGCCCCCGGATAACAACGGCACCCCACCGGCAACCAACCCGGATGATAATAACCCTGACAATAGCCCACCGATTGTGGTAACATACAAAATTAATGGAGCCGGCACGAGCGTATATACCCAGCCCGGACAAAACCCGAACTGGAGCACTAGTGTTTCCGAGGCTCAAATAACGGAATATTTTAAGATTATTGCTCCTTACACTAATTGGGTAAGAACGTTCGGGTCTACCCTGGGGATGGAAAATGCCGCACGGATCGCGCATGGGCTTAATCTAAAAACAGCTATCGGTGCCTGGCTCGGAAGCGACCTGGCTGCGAATGAAATTGAATTGCGGAACCTGATCACTGCCGCCAAAGCCGGCTATGTCGACCTGGCGATCGTTGGCAGTGAAACGCTTTACCGGGGAGACCTGACATCCGACCAGCTGATCGCCTATATCGAGCGGTTCCGGGCCGCCGTACCCAACGTTCCGGTTACTACCGGCGATACCATCGGCTCCTGGCTTGCCCGCCCCGAATTGATCGGACATGTAGATGCGGTTATGGTTAATATTTATCCGTATTGGGACGGAATCAGTATAGATAAAGCAATAAATAACCTCCATAACCGCTACCAAAGCGTAGTCGCCATTGCCAATGGTAAGAAAGTGATAGTATCCGAGACCGGCTGGCCTTCGGCCGGAGATACGATTAACGAGGCTGTCGCCAGCCCCGAAAACGCAGCCTATTATTTCCTTAATTTCGTATCCTGGGCCCGGGCCAAAAACGTTGATTACTTCTATTTCGAAGCTTTCGACGAGCCATGGAAAGCCGCTTACGAGGGGCCACAGGGCGCTCATTGGGGAATATTCACCAGCGACGGGATTTTAAAGCCGGGGATGGAAAAAGTATTTAACGGTGACACCGTCGCTAATAACTGGCAGCTTACCTGTTTTCCCGGAGGCACCGGAACACCGTCCATAACCCTGACATACGTGCCGCCGATCGGTAGCGTAAATATGGTTGAAGGCCGCGTTCTGCACGTCGATATAGACGTCCGGCGAGGCGACGGTCAGCGGCGCG
>CAZYKS010000185.1:0-2138 GCA_964648375.1 uncultured Gammaproteobacteria bacterium
GTGCGCGCCTGGCTGATCCATAAATATCTGGGAATCGCCCTGGCCGCGGCCATCCTGGTCCATGTCCTCTCGCTCCTGTTCGACACCTACATGAATTTTAGCGCTTTCCAGCTGTTCGTGCCCTTCGCCGCCGCTTACCGCCCGCTCTTCATGAGTGCCGGCATTATTGCCTTTTATATCCTGGCCGTAATCGTGGCGACCTCCCTTCTGGTGCGTTTGCGCCTGCCTTATTTCTGGCGCTATCTCCATTATTACGTCTATCCCTTTTTCATCTTCGGCTTCATCCACGGGGTTTTTACCGGCACCGATACCAATACGGTCTTAATGCAGGCAACCTACTGGACCAGTGGGATAATTTTCCTGCTCCTGCTTTACTACCGCGTCTATCTTTTCCGCGCCCAGCGCGTCCGCTCAAGTTGATATAATATATTATATACCGGAAAATTTTATTTGTTATGAAACCGACTGAATATTTACTATATAAATTGTGCAATTCCCAAGGGTCGATTTTTCCTGAATAATCGGCTTTTTTGTTACATTTTTACCAATTTTACGTTATAATAATAGACAGGTTCATATATTTTAAAACATTTTATGTTTATCTTAAATTATGCGGCGCTATCTAGCCTGGTATATGGGCCGAAAACTAAATTTAAGATAAACCCGCCAATTTTATGAACAAGAATGTTCTCACCATCGCCCTGACCGTAATCTTAGCCACGGCCGTGATTGCGGTCGGGGTGTATGCCTACCGCGGCTGGCAGGCGCAAAAGGGAAACGATGCGATCAACAACCAGCCAACGGATAACCAGCTGATCGGCGGCCAGGCCGATGACCATGGCTGTCTGGTCGCGGCCGGCTATTCCTGGTGCGAAGCCAAGCAAAAGTGCCTGCGCCCTTGGGAAGAAGCCTGCGACGCGAATGCGGATACGGAGGGAGAAAAGCTTGATGACGCTGACGTAGCCGGGATCAAGCAGGCGTTCATGGACAAATACGCTAAAAGCGCGGACGAGGTCCAGGTAACCGTTAACCAAGCGGAAGGCGATTATGCCCGCGGTTCGGTCAAGTTCGCTCCAATCGGCGAGCCGGGCGAAGGCGGGATCTTCCTTGCCTATAAGGAAAATAATATCTGGAAGCTCGCGTTCGACGGCAACGGGATGTACAGCTGCGCGATCGTATCCCAGTACGGCTTTCCCGCCGACATGATCCCTGATTGCGCATACCCGGATCCCGGTACCCTGAACTCAACCGGACTGGCCAACCCGGCCGCGGTTTATTGCCAGGACCACGGCGGCGCTTACCAGACCGTCACGGCCGATGATGGCAGCCAGTCGGGGATCTGCCGGTTCGGCGACGGCAGTGAATGCGACGAATGGGCCTTTTACCGCGGCGAGTGCCAGCCGGAATAAAGCCGGGATATTTCATATATGAAAGGAACGGATCTAAGAATCCGTTCCTTTAAGTTTATTCGGGTGTGGCAAAAAGCGCGGATAAAACCGATAAATCGAATAAATTCACTGAAAATTAACAAAAAAAGTGAAATTTTCTTGATTCCATAAAAACTTTACGGTAATTTCCGCTCTTGATGTTAAATAAATTATATGATATAAGATATACCAGATATTATACTGAAACCAACGTTCTTTAAATAGGGGAGGTGACCATGAAAGAATCGATATTGTTAGCGACAGCGGTGTTGATTGCGCTGTTCGGGTTTTGTCTGGTTTCGGCTGGACACAGCCAAGCCTGCCAGATTAAAATAAAATATGCCTGTCCCGGCCGGTTCGAAAACGGCAGGTTTCCCGATGCCGCTACCGCTTACTGCGGCCAGGCGTTGGTCGCTATCGCCGATGCGGTCAAAGTCGTGAAAAAACCGTCAGGCCCGGACCATATCATCATCCGGGAAACGCATTTTGAGCGTGGCCATGAGGTTTATTCGGGATTGCTCGAATTCGCGTTAAGACCCGGGGGCGGCATTCTCGTTAAGGGGATGACCTTTTTCGGCGAAAGGCGGCGCGATATTTTTATCGGTTGGCCTTCATGCGAATGAATGCTGCTGTTCCGGCGCCGGCAATCGCGGGCAGCGGAATATAGCAGGGATGCGCGACCGCTATTGAAGCGGATCATAATATACGTTC
>CAZYKS010000186.1:0-2124 GCA_964648375.1 uncultured Gammaproteobacteria bacterium
TACCCAGGCGGCCATCGGTGATAAGATACAGGTAGAGACGGTGGACGGCCCGGTTACCCTGAAGATCCCCGAAGGCACCCAGGGCGGCACCGTATTCAAGCTAAAAAATAAAGGCGTACCGAAACTGCACGGGTCCGGACGCGGCGACCATCTGGTCGAAGTGACCGTAAAAGTGCCGAAAAAACTGACAAGGAAGCAGAGGCAGCTTTTAGAAGAAATGGGGCTGTAGTTATAGTAAACAGACAGCAGTAAAGAGTAAATTTATTTATACCCACGAATATACAAATCCGAGTACAAATTTACAAATATACAAATAGTTATTCGTAAATTTGTAAATTTGTATAACAATTTGTTAATTCGTGGGTAATTACAATAATCGTTTTTAGCAAGGGGGAGGTTAGGAGGGGGTTAAGGATGTATTTCTGGTTATAAATAAAAATTCGGACAGGAACTATTGATTAATCACGTAATATCTAATATATTTATCCTATGAATAAAGAGCAATTTTTTAACTCGCCGAATTTATTTCCGAACAAGCCGGAAATACCGCGAATAATCATCGAAGTATTCGGCAGTTATGATAATTTTTATAAAAAAGTACAGGAATATTATCAAGCCAGCGAAGAAGGCGGTTATAAGGCGGGCACCGATAGTTTTTATCGGCAGATTATCGGCGGGATAAAAGTTTCCCGGGACTATTGGAAGGAATGTGTTGAAATAATCGATGAAGCCGTGGAAGAACTGAAAACCAGGGAAGAAGAATTGAAAGAAAGAAATGAGCCGGACCGGACAACAGAGGCGCATGAATCGCAGGCAGAAGAAGAGAAAAGACGAACGGGGCTAACAGATGATTACGAGGAATTTAAAGAATAAATATGAAACATTTTAAAATAACTTTATTTCAAGCAATCACCCTGGCGCTCCTGCTGGCAATAATCGGCATGGGTGCGGGGTTTTTTAGTTGGAGCATTTTAAACTCGGCGAAAGGCACGCCGGCCACGGCCGATGACCTCAGCCTGGACGAACAGGAAGCGACTATCCGGGCGATCGACCGCGTCATTCCGGCTGTGGTCAGTATCATAATTTACGATAAAGAGAATCTGGTCACTATCGATTTTTCGACCGGGCAGCAGCAGACCACGAACCAGCGCCAGCAGATCGGTTCCGGCACCGGCTTTATCGTAACCGCCGACGGCCTGATCCTGACCAACCGGCATGTGGTCGAAGCGGCCGATCCGAAAACGGCTGAATACCGGATCATCCTCAATACTGGTAAGGAATATTACGCCCAGCTGATCGGTACCGACCCGATCAAGGATTTGGCGATTTTGAAGATTTTCGATAAGGACCTGCCCTATGTCGAACTGGGCAACAGCGACCAGCTCCAGATCGGCACCACCGTGGTCGCGATCGGAAATGCCCTGGGGCGCTACCAGAATAGCGCCACCAAGGGGATCGTGAGCGGCCTGGGGCGCAGCATTACCGCCTCCGACCAGACCGGCAATGCCGAAGTCCTCGATAATGTGATCCAGACCGATGCCGAGATCAATCCCGGCAATTCCGGCGGCCCCTTGATCGACCTCACCGGGAAAGTGGTCGGCGTCGACAGCGCGATCGATCAGGCCGGCGAATCGATCGGTTTCGCTATTCCTATTAATGATGCAAAAATTACGATAAACAGCGTCGAACAAAAGGGCCGGGTGATCAGGCCGTCCCTGGGCCTCCGCTATCTGATGCTGACGCCGACGATCGCGCAGGACAATAAACTACCGCGCCAATCAGGCGCCTGGGTAGTTAAGGGCGACAACGGCGAGCCGGCGGTCTTACCGGGCAGTGCCGCCGATAAAGCCGGGATCGAGGAAGGGGATATTATCTTCGAAATCAACGCGATCAAGATCGACGGCAAGGCCACCTTATTGTCGGTAGTCCAGAAATATAAACCGGGGGATAAGATCGGGCTGAAAATCCAGCGGGGGGATAAAACTATCATCAAAGTGGTGCAACTGGACGAATTCAAGTAAAATATACGAATGTGGCCGCGTAGAAAACGGATTTAACGAATAGCGCGCTTTCCGGCTTTTTTGTAGGCGGACAAACGTTTGTCCGCCTACAAAAAAGCCGGAA
>CAZYKS010000187.1:0-2082 GCA_964648375.1 uncultured Gammaproteobacteria bacterium
GGATGTCTCGACTCCGCTAGCGCTGTGCTCGACATGACAAAAGAAATGGGCGTATGTGTTTTAATTACGTTTCATTGATTATAAACATATAAGGGATGTCTCGGCTCCGCTAGCGCTGCGCTCGACATGACAAAAAGGGGAAGTCTCGGCTCCCTCCGGTCGCTCGACATGACAAATGCAAGAAGTTTATAAATTTATAATATGGGCAAAAAAGAGTATCATTTTTATGTTTACATAATGGCTAGCGCTAGTGGTACTTTATATATTGGGATTACGAATAATTTACTCAGACGGGTGGCGGAACATAAGCAAGGCAAAGTCGATGGTTTTACTAAGAAATATTCATGTAAAAAACTGGTATATTACGAACATTACACAGATGTCCATTCTGCCATTAACAGAGAAAAACAATTGAAGAGATGGAGCCGAGATAAAAAGCAGGCGTTGATAAAATCTATGAACCCGCACTGGAAGGACCTATACGAGGGGTTGTTACCTTGAAAGTAGTATAAGGGATGTCTCGACTCCGCTAGCGCTGCGCTCGACATGACAAAATGTGTTTATTATTAATTTTATCGATATGAGAAAAGTATACTTGTTTATTTTTGTTTTTATCTTATTAGCGCTGCCGGTGTTCGTTCATGCCGAGACGATAAACGATTTTAGCGCCGTGATTACCGTTAACCGGGACGCGAGCCTTGACGTGAGCGAGCGCATTACTTATGACTTCGGGACGGAAGAGCGGCATGGAATCTACCGGGATATTCCCTATAAATACGCCGCGCGCGGAGGTAATTATAACCTGGGACTGTCGCAGATCACGGTCACGGACGGGCAGGGAGTACCATACCAGTTCCAGGTCTCCTCCCTGGGAGACAATAAACGCATCAAGATCGGAGACCCGAACCGTACCGTAAGCGGCGTGCATATCTACCTGATCAAATACCGGGTCGAAGGGGCGATCAATTATTTCGCGGACCATGACGAACTTTACTGGAACGCTACCGGCAACGGCTGGACCGCGACCATCGAGCAGGCCCGGGCGGATATCATCCTGCCCCAGCCGGTGCCCGAAGACCGGCTGAATAGCGACTGCTACGCCGGCGCGGCCGGCAGCCAGGCCCCGTGCCTGTCTAAGCGCTACGAATACGCGGGCGGGAATACGGTTACCAAGGCGGTATTCATCAGCGACCGGCTGGAGGCGGGCCAGGGCCTCACGGTCGCGGTCGGCTGGCCCCCCGGACTCGTCACTAAGCCGACACTAACAGATACTATTATCAAGAGGGTTAGGGATAACGGCATTTTATTCCTGCCGCTGGCGGTGTTAGTATTGATGTTTTTTTTATGGTATAAACGCGGACGCGACCCTAAGGGACGGGGCACGATTATCGCGCAGTTCGACGCTCCCGATAATTTAAGCCCAGCCGAAGTGGGGACGATTATCGACGAACGGGCGGACCAGCGCGACATATCAGCCGAGATTATCTACCTGGCGATCAGGGGCTATCTTAAAATCAAGCGGCAGGAAGGCAAGGGAATATTCAAAAAAGACGATTACGAACTGACTAAATTGAAAGAACCGGATAATACGATAAATACGCATCAGCGAAAACTGCTCGAGGCAATCTTCGGCAACAACAGTGACATCAAACTTTCCGACCTGAAAGAAAAATTTTATCAGGACCTCCAGGATATCAAAAAGGCAGTTTATAGCGAGACGGTTAAAAAAGGCTATTTCCCGAGCAGTCCGAAAAAAGTCCAGGGAATTTATTTGGCTCTCGGTATTATTGTCGGCGCGGTGGGAATGTTCGTCGGTTCCGCCCTGGGGGCTTTCGGCGTAATCGGTTTTATCGCTTCCGGAGCTATCATAGCCATTTTCGGATTTTTCATGCCGGTCCGGACCAAAGCCGGGGTAGCGGCGCGCGAACATATCCTCGGCCTCAAGGAATACCTGAAAGTGGCGGAAAAGGACCGGATCGAATTCCATAATGCCCCTAAGAAAGACCCGCAAATTTTCGAGAAACTGCTGCCGTTCGCGATGGTTTTAGGGGTGGAAAAACAGTGGGCCAAGCAGTTCGAAGG
>CAZYKS010000188.1:0-2059 GCA_964648375.1 uncultured Gammaproteobacteria bacterium
CGTTGGTATGGATGGACGCTAGGACCAGATGCCCGGTGATAGCGGCATGCACCGCGATCTGGGCGGTATCCTTGTCCCGGATCTCACCCACCATGATGATATCCGGGTCCTGACGGACGATATAGCGGAGGCCGTTCGCGAATGTCAGGCCGACGTCCGGGTCGATCTGGGTCTGCCTCACCATCTCGATCTTGCGTTCGACCGGATCTTCCAGGGTCACCAGGCTTTTCCCCGGATCGTTCAGTTTATTCAAAATCGTGAACATGGTGGTTGATTTTCCGCTTCCGGTCGGTCCGGTAATAAGGATCAACCCGTACGGCCGGTTAACCTGCTCTTCCAGAACACTCGCCTGGTTGGCAGTCAGGCCCAAATCGGTGTAATTTTCATAGATACCGACGCTTTCCAGGATCCTGAGCACCACGCATTCGCCATAAGTCGTGGGGAAAACCGAAACCCTGAGATCCACTTCCCGGCGTTCGATCTTAAGTTTTATCCGGCCTTCCTGGGGCCGCTGTTTGCCGGTGGTTTCGATTTCCGCGATCACCTTGATGCGGCTAATGATCATATTATATAGATCGAGGCCGGCCGTATCGACAACCTGCAAAATCCCATCGATGCGATAACGGATCTCCGCTTTTTCCTCCAAAGGCTCGATATGGATATCACTCGCGCCCTCTTTAATGGCATAATCGAAAATATTATTTACGATTTTAGTAACATCTACCTTTAATACCTCCTTTTGGATAGACATAATTGTTTAGTTAATTGGTTACTTAGTTAATTAGTTACTTAGGTAAATAATATTCAACCAACAACCCTAATTAACTAATTAACTAATCACTAATTAACTTCAAATATATAACCGTCAAATAACCGTACTTCGGCCAAATAGAATTTGATATACGAATATTATTAACTTGTATATATTATACCACAATTTTAAATTTCACGCTTTTCCCCCTGGCTTTAGTGGCATAATATCCGGTCAAGATACAACCCAGGTTGATTATTTCATCATCGGCTTTTTCCCCGAATATATTCAACCCGCTTAAATTTATTTTTTCGGGTATTGCTACCGGTTCACGATTTTCCGGAATATTTATTTTGCTGTGCTTGCTCCTAATCAAGGTGGACGGGCCCATAATCTTGTCCAGCTCGATCAATATATCCCCGGATATTTTTAATTCATGGAGTTTTTGATTTTCTTCACGGTCGCGCCCCACGATCATTAAAACATGGCGCTCTCCGCTCTGTTTTAGCCAGTAAACCCGGCCGTTTTTCAGGAGTTCGACATCGTTAAGGCCGCATTCCGGCCAATATTCCAACATCTGCGATAATCTCTGGCTAAACGGCCCGTCGGTTAACAGGCAGCCTCCGGCGGGTGAAGCGAAATGTTCGAATTTATATTTTTTCGCCAGCTGGAGCTGGCGTGCGCGCGACCGCCCCTTTATGTTTAACAGCAACTCCCGTTTCACCAGTCCCTTTACCTCGTAGTCGGTTTCCATTAAAGCTTTCGCGGATAAAGGCCGTAAAATTTCAGCTCCAGCGATTTTCTCCACCCGTTTTAATGCGGACCGGGTCTGCGAAAATGGCCGCTGTCCGAGCACTTCGCCGCTCGCGATTATATTGAAGCCTTCCTGTCTGGCAATCTCCGCCGCTTTTTTAACCATCATGGCATGGCAGTCGATGCAGGGATTTAAATGTTTGCCGTATCCGTTCGGCGGGTTTTTTACGAGTTCGAGCTCGGCTTTCCCGATATCGACGGTTTTCAGGACGATGTTAAGTATCGCTGCGGCTTTTTGCGCATTAACGGCGTTAAAGAACGAAGAGATAAAACAAATGGCGGTGACCTCTATCCCCTGGTCTAAAAGAAGTTTGGCGGCCAGCATCGAATCCAGCCCTCCGGAAAAGAGCACCAGTGCTTTATGTTTAGTGTTAATTTTTATCATCTGATATTTTATAAACCCATTCCATCGGGTTGGCATGGCGGATTGTCTTAGCCAATGTTTTCGCACTCTTGGTTTTCAGCTGATTTTCCGTATGGTCCTGCCATTTATTC
>CAZYKS010000189.1:0-2052 GCA_964648375.1 uncultured Gammaproteobacteria bacterium
CCACAAATTCTACCTCACAAAAAATATTTAATAATGCAAGGCACTTATAAACCAATTACTGATATAAAACAAATCCAGGAACTGAGGAAACTGATTGGCTGGGACCCCCTTTCCCGAAAACAGTGGCAAGAAGTCCTTGATAAATCATCCTGGGTATATTCGGTCTGGGATAAGAACCGGTTGATCGGTATGGGACGGGCCGTGACGGATGGGCGCAACTGCATTCTCTACGACGTAATTGTTCATAAACACTACCACCGGCAGGGAATCGGAAAAATGATTATAAACGGACTAATCAAAAAAGCCGAAAAAAAATACGCGCATCGGCCTGTTCGTAGAAAATAAAAAATCCCTGATAAACTTTTACCGGTCCCAAGGTTTTCAAATGATTAAGGGGATGCAGATTATCAAAAAATAATTATCCATATGCCCAGAATCTCTATCAGATATGCGGAATCGAATGAACTCACCCGGATTCTCTATATTACTAAACTTGCTTATAAGGTACCATATAAGGAAAATACACCGGTCACCGCACCGCATGAGCCTGTTAATATACGCGAAAGATTTTTAAAAAACGAGATTAAAATCGTAGTTGCAATCTTAGATAATAAAATCGTAGGTTCAGTCAGATATGAATTAATGGCAGAAAACTGTTTATATCTGAACAAACTGGCCGTTCTTAAAACCCACCGAAACAAAGGTATCGGTTCCGCCCTGATAAAGGAGGTGGAAAAAATAGCAGCCAATAAACACTATAGAGAAATTAGATTTGACTGTCTCCGCGAAAAAAAATTACCGAATTATTATAAAAAACTCGGTTACATAGTAGAAAGGATTAAAAAACACCGGGGTTATCACGAGGTTTACATGTCTAAACGGGTAAAATAACACTTTTAATTATACTTGCTTTTAAAAACCTAACATATTATAATTAAACTAGTTTATTCGCAATTAATTCGGAAATAATTCGAAATAAATTTGCATACTTATGCCTAAATTCCTAAAAAAATTAGCCGGCCTGGATCCGCGCAGGAGCTTACGGGATGTCGGTTCGGTCGAGGAAAATTACGATAACATCGAACCGGAGACCGAAGATGAGTTGGAGTTGGACTTGAATGAGGAAGAAGATGCCGCCGCCAACGAGCAGGAAGAGGAAACGGCGGGCTGGATGGCCGAAGATTACGAAGAGGGGCAGCTTTCGATCGACGTTTACCAGACCCCGGCCATGATCGTGGTTAAATCCACCATTGCCGGCGTTAAGCCGGAAGATATCGATATTTCGATCAATAACGATATGCTCACGATCAGGGGCAAGCGGGACCATGAGGAAATGATCCGGGAAGAAGATTATTTATTCAAAGAATGCTATTGGGGGTCATTCTCGCGTTCGGTAATCCTGCCGATGGAAGTGGAAGCGGACCGGATCGAAGCGTTTTTGGAAAACGGCGTTTTAACCGTGACTTTACCTAAAGCCAAACCGGCTAAACAGATTTCGGTAAAAGTAAAAGAACGTTAATATGGAAATTAATCTCACTGTTGACCGTTTTGAGGAGGATAAAGCGGTACTTAAAACCGATAAGGGTGAAACCATCGTCTGGCCGAAAGACAAACTGCCGGCAGAAGCGAGCGAAGGCACGGTACTGGTTGTGAAATTCTTAACCGACAAAGATGCGGAAAAAGATAAACGCGATCAGGCCAAAGATATATTGAACGAAATTCTGGATGTAAAAGAATGAATTCTCATAATCCCGCATTTATTCGCATGCGCCTCTTTCATAGAGGGGCTGCCAAAGGCATAACCGCGGGCTGCCAAAAGCAATATCTATGGAGGAAGAAAATAAAAAACGAATCCGGTTGGATTGGTTACTGGTGCCGGTAACCATTTTTTTTACTTTTATGATCGTGGCGGCCGGGGCTTATTATTTTTTCGAAAAAAAATACCAGAACCGGATTTATCCCGGAATCCGGCTCGGACAATACAGCCTGGGGGGTATGACCGAAGACCAGCTACAGGATTTACTGAACCGGAAAATCGACGAACTGGAGCAG
>CAZYKS010000190.1:0-2050 GCA_964648375.1 uncultured Gammaproteobacteria bacterium
GGGCCTGGGCGTTAATATCATTCAGGCCGGTTTTTATCTGTTCCATGGTTTTCAGGAAGTCGTCATTGAGCCGGTTGAAATTATCGGCCGGATTAACGATCGGGTTGGAATTTTTAGCGGCGGTTTCCTTGAGGGAATGCTTGAGGCTGATCACCCAAAAAAACGCGATCAGGACCATAAAAAAGCCGACTCCGGCGTACATGATCAGATACTTGTCGCGCTCATGCAGGTTCGCAACGGGCGAGACCGCTTTATCCGGTGTCTGGCCGGCCCGGACCGCTTTTTTATCGCGGCGCTCGATCGCTTTAATCTTGCGCGCGATTTCCCGCTTGCGGCGCGCGATTTCTTTCTTCTTAAGCTTGTCTTCGCCTGGTCGCTTCAGGCGGGCCGCCGGCTGGTGCGTTTTCGTTTCGCTCTTAACCGCAGGCGCCGGCCTGTCTTCTTCCCGGGCGCGCAGGTCCAAGCGCTCCGGATGCTTATGGACAGGTTTGTGCGCCGGATGTTTAGCCGCGGTTTTTCTCCTTGTTTTAGGCATAAATTACCTAATTTAACTTAAAAAATCACTCAAAACTGAGTGCTTGAATTCGCCCCCGAAACTACATTATTATAGCCGAATTATGCCTATATTTTATCAGAAATAGGGGGAAAAGTAAAGAAAGGGCGAAGGACGAAGGGCGAAATATTAAGCGAAAATTATGAATGTTACATAAAATTATTGACTAATTTTTGTAAAAATGATTAATTAAAGGTATACATATGCGGAATATACGATTAAGTTAAAATAATTAGCTGTGAGAAACAATGTTCTTAAACAAAATATTTTAGGTGGTGCTAATTCTAACTAGGAGGGACACAATGACTATAAGCGTATATAGGATTAAATCGTTTTTTCCTTTTGAGTTTAAACAATTTTTAAACGTTTTACGCAGAATACTTGGGTTGATCTTTTCAGCGCTTGGAACGGCTTGCCTTTTATTAGGTATTCATAGTGATATACCTGGCGCAGGTATATTATTTATACCAGCAGTAATATTTATTATTTGCGGGATCGGTTTGTTGGCAACGCCTTTCGACTAAAACGCACGAATACTTAGCGGGGAACGTATCATCTCCCCGCACTACCTAAAATATTTTATTAAGTTGCCTACTCGGCATCGATTTATTTAATTACAAACATGGATATTATATCAAATTTAAATTTCGCAAAAACAGTGGTCAATTAAAGGTAGGTTAATATACAATCAATTTTATTGTTATTTGATATTTCTGAACATTATCTGCAAAGGAGGATGATAAATGGAAAGGGAGGTTTTCGTATCAACAGCGCTGAAATATCTGGATTATCCCAGCATCCTTTATCAAGGCGCTGACTGCGGTTTTACGACTGACGGGTTCGATTGCTCCGGATTGGTCAAATGCGTGCTTAGCGATTGCGAATACCCGGGGTTTATTTACCGCCACTGCAATGAGTTCTTCGACGCTTTCGGGATTTTCATCCATGAGCAATTCCGTTTAGCCGGCGACCTGGTGTTTTTCAGCAACAAGAGCAAGGGCAGACAGCCGGACCATATGGGGATCATGATCGACCGCGACCGGTATGTGCATTCGCCCGGCAAGGACGGGAAAAGGTCTGTATTGCCGAACTTAAGAAAAAAATCATTGTGCCCGAAGATGGCAGCATTATCCAGGTTTTTTTCGAAAACCCGATCGGCTTTAAGCGCATTGCCGTAAATAACGGGAGATACCGGCAAATATTTCTAAGTTGAACCAACCGAAAGGGGGCGGCTAAAAATAGCGCCCCTTTTATATTTTCTTATGGCTATTACTGATGAAAAATATATTTAACATTTTAATCTAGATTATTTTATTGATGAACGTTCATTGTATTTTCATGGGTTTGGTGAGTTTCTGGATTCCCGCCTACGCGGGAATGACAAAACGATTTGTGTTAAAATTATATTTGTGATTCTGTATTCTGTATTATTGTAATTATACGGAGGGTGGAGTGTGGATCCCTGGTCGCGGCCAGGGATGACAGGGCGGGGGCGCG
>CAZYKS010000191.1:0-2021 GCA_964648375.1 uncultured Gammaproteobacteria bacterium
CATCAACGGTATTTAGGAGGGTAGCGTCCTGGATAATCAGCACATCCGGCTTATAGACATGCTCGCGGGTGCGGATCGGCTCATCGGCGATCCGGGCGAACGCTTCGATCGGCGCCCCGGTCCGCTCCACTCCGAAAGAGGGGAAAGCCTGCGCTTCCTTGCCGTCGTTAAAAGCGGCGATCGCGATCAGTTCCGCGGCGGTGACGACGCCCTGGCCGCCTCTTCCATGTATTCTGATTTGTTTCATATATTTTCCCACTAATATACAAATCTTAATACAAATTTACAAATTTACGAATATTTTATTTGTATATTTGTAAATTTGTAACTTAATTTGTATATTCGTGGGTATTATTAATTAATTATTTTGCAATAAATTTTCTATAATTTGGATAAACGTATCATGCGGGATGTCCCCTTCGATTTTATAGCCGTTAATGAACCAGGTGGGGGTACCGGCTACGCCTAATTCCTGGCCGAGGGCGAAGTCCTGCTGGACTGCGCTAATGTATTTCTGCGAACTTAAGCAGGTCGTAAACCGGGCCAGGTCGGCGCCGATTCGGTTTGCGAGGGCCGCCAGGTCGGCGGTATCGCTCAGGCCCTGGTTCTGGAATAATTTATCGTGCATCGGCCAGAACAATCCCTGTTCTCCGGCGCAGCGGGCCGCCAGAGCCAGCTTAACGGAGGTATCGCCTAAAGCCGGAAAATCCCGATAAACGAACTTAATATCTTTAGCGTATTCAAGCGTAATTTCACGGATATTGGGAAAGGAATTTTCGCAGTGGGGACAGGCAAAGTCGGCGAATTCCACGATCGTTACTTTAGGGTTGGCCGCTCCGATCCAGTAGCTGTTCGTTCCCACCAGTTGTCTCTGTTCTTCAGCTGTCAGCCTGATTTGAGAATCGGTAGAAATGGCGTTTGGTTGATCAATGGTTTTAGCGAAATTATACACGAAAAGGACGAAAGCAAAGCCTAAACTAAGCATAAAGACGGCAAAGATCATTAAACTAACACCCCACCATCGTTTATACCATCTCTTGGAAAAAGTTTCCATTGATAAATACAGATATCTAGTTTATAATAATATACATTATACCATTTTTTTATGAAAAAAGAAAATTTGAACAAACTGCAAGACGATTTAGATAAAAAAGCTAAAACTAGGGAAAGAAGAAAAAAACCGAAGATGAAGGTAAGCGGCGGAAGCGTGAAAAACCTACAGAAATTAATAAGTAAGAAATCAAAAACTGTTTAATCGGTTTAATTTGTGGTTTTTTTCACCACAGATTAAACCGATTAAACAGAATAAATATATGAGAATTTTATCCTGGAACATAAACGGTATCAGGGCGGTGGTTAAAAAGGGGTTTACGGACTGGTTAAGGAAAGATAAGGCGGATGTTGTTTGCCTGCAGGAAATAAAAATTAGTGCGACGGCTAAAGAAAAAGAAATTTTCGATTTTCTTGGTTACAGTGAACATTGGTTTTCGGCCCAGCGGCCCGGGTATAGCGGGACATTAATGCTGATAAAAGATGACGGAGGTTCGACCTCCGGATTGGAGGTCGTACCTCTAGTCGTGAAGAACGGGATTGGCATGGAAGAGTTCGATACTGAGGGCCGGGTGCAGACGCTTGAATTAGAAAAATTCTATCTGATCAACGCTTATTTTCCTAACGCTAACCACGAATTATCGCGCCTTAATTATAAGCTTGCGTTTAACGATGCTTTGCTTAAATATATAAAAAAACTGGATAAGAAGAAACCAGTAGTAATTACCGGTGATTTTAACGTCGCGCACGAGGAGATCGACCTGGCCCGGCCGAAAGATAACGTCGGTAATCCGGGGTTTACGGACGAGGAGCGCGCCTGGGTTGACAAGTTCGAAAAAGCCGGTTATATTGATACATTCCGGCATTTGCATAAAAATAAAGTCCAATACTCCTGGTGGAGCTACCGGTTTAAGGCCCGGGAAAGGGATATCGGCTGGCGGATCGATTATTTTTTCGTTTCCAAGCGCTTT
>CAZYKS010000192.1:0-2014 GCA_964648375.1 uncultured Gammaproteobacteria bacterium
CATCCTAAAATTCTTTTTTGATCCGCAGTCGCTGCTGCCGGGATTTACGGCAGGAGATTATAATTTCTTCAGGCTTTTCGGTGCGGTTTTCGCCGTCGCCACTGTCCTAATAATCGCCGCTATGTACCTGTATGTTGACTCGTACGCCGAAGATAAGAACATAAAACCATTTCCGGTTTACTGTCTCCTGACTATCCAGGGCCTGGCTACTTTTTACCTGATCCCAACGTTCTAATTTAAACATCCCTGTTCATGCGAATCAAAAAGCCTGACTAACCATACGTCAGGCTTTATTTTATACAGCAAACCGCAATATAATCAAACGAAATATATCCGGGTCTCACAATCTTTTAATAGTACCGTCTCCAGCGCGTTTTCCGGATCAACCGCTTTAAACTGCTCTATAATCCGCGCACGCTTAACCGGATCGAAATGGCAATGGATCTTGATCGGCAGGATACCGAAACGTTTCCTAACCACGCTGCCCTCGGCGTAATCGAGCGAATAGCGCGCCAGGACGTAAGCGCCGGCCGAAGAACCGACCACCAGCTTTTTCTTTCTTACGAGCTCAATAAAATCCGGATACCCCTTAAGGCTGTCATACAGCTCCTCGGTGCCGCCGCCATGGATATAGAGGGCGTCAGCAGCTCTAAGCTGATCCGTAAATTTTTCCCTCCGGGCCAATACCAGTTCGATATCCCGACCGTGGATATTTTCCCGAAACATCTTTACGCCGAATTCGAAATTATCCAGCTCGCTCCGGCCGCTGCTGACGCTGGGGGCGAAATAGCACAGTAGCAGGCGGTCGCCGTCACTGAGCCCGGCGCCAATCTCGGAAAAAAATGCCGGTTAAGTTCGTTTTTACGGGATGTACTCCCGCCATGCAGGATAAATTCAGTCATAATCGATCGTATTTTAAGTTAGATTATTTCCGGGCCTCAAATAGTATCCGTTTGGTTACCGTTAATTTGAATTATGCCGCCAGGCGCTCGTCTTCCTCGAAATTTTCTATCTTCTCCTTAATCATGGCTAGGTATCTCAGCGCTTGTTTCAGGCGGCGGTCCCGATCGGGCATTTCCGAGGGGGTGCGCGTGATATTATGAGGGTCAAGGAACCGAAGGACTGGCCGGCCACCGGCCTCAGCCACTACCAGGTTCTTCTCGCCGATCAGGTCGATAATTTCTTCACGGCCAGACGCGAGCGCCCCCGTGATGTCGATAAATTTAACCAATTCTTCACGGAATTCACGATTCTCTTCCGTCAAAGCGATAAGTTCGTCCTTATCTATATCTTTAAACAAGTCCCGTAAATCACGGCCCATAAATTCCTGTACTACTGCGATCGAGGGTTTTTTATCCTTTCGGCTTCTTACAATAAAGCCCAGTTCTTCCGGAATTAAATCCGGCAATTCCCGGTAGCGTGCGCGTAAATACTCGTATTCGCGGTGCTCGTCAGCCGCGATCCGAGCCAGCTCATCCGCATCGCCCTTATCGTAATTATTTATTTTTAACGCGTAAGAGGAATATTCGTCGGTTTTCGATTCTAATAAATACACCTTACTGATGTAGCCCTGAGCGAACTTTTCACGGGCGGCAAACCGGTCAAGATCGAACGGCAGATCGGAAAAATCTTTCGTATCCAGGGCTTCGGCCAGTTTCCGATGAAGGTTTTTCGGTACGATCTCGCTTATAAGCGACAAAGCCGCCACCAGCCGTTTATACTTACCCGGACCCCTGACCAACTCATCGAAGCATTCCGACGCTTTTTTATCTCCCTGCCGGTATTCCACGATCCCGTCCTGAGCCGCGGATTCCAGCCGATTTTTATAAAAATCGAATTTTTCCATATTAATTTCCCGGTCCTTAATAATAATTTTCCGTCCTGTCACAGTCCCTGCCTGCCGGCAGGCAGGTCTCACCAGAGGACTGTGACAATCTACGGGCGGATTCGAAATCCCTGCTTCAACGCCAGTGGGGCGTCACAGTCCCCGTTCGGGAGACTGTGACGAAGCGTT
>CAZYKS010000193.1:0-2012 GCA_964648375.1 uncultured Gammaproteobacteria bacterium
CTACGCGGTCAATTTACGCCGCCTCTACCACTGGGCCTCGAAAGGCGCCCTTGATATCGAAGGCCTGGGCCCGAAGATCATCGAACAGCTGGTCAAGGCCGGCCTGGTCAGCGACCCGGGGGATTTTTATACGCTTACGGCCGGAGACCTGAAGCCCTTAGAACGGTTCGCGGATAAGTCCGCGGAAAACCTGATCGCGGCGGTTCAGGAGAAAAAAAAGGTTCCCCTGGAGCGCCTCTTGATCGGGCTCGGGATCAGGCATATCGGGGAGGAATCGGCTAATCTGCTTTCGCAGGAAATTGGAAATTGGAAATTGGAAATTAGGGGAGTAAGCGACCTGGGGAAAGCCATGCGGGATATCAGTCTCGGGCAATTGGAAGCGATTACCGATATCGGTCCGATCGTGGCCAAAAGCATCAATGAATGGTTCCGGGACAAGAATAATTTAAATTTACTTAAGAAACTTGAAAAGAATGGTTTACGAATTTCAAATTATAAATTTCAAATTTCTGAGCGTAAGCTCACTGGTAAAACCTTCGTCCTGACCGGAAGCCTCGAGGGTTTGACAAGGCAGGAAGCAAAGGCTAAAATAAGAGAATTAGGCGGAAAGATAAGCTCAAGCGTAAGTAAGAATACCGATTACGTGGTTGCGGGCAAAGATCCGGGAAGTAAATACGATAAAGCACGGACGCTGGATATTGAAATCATTAATGAGAAGGAATTTTTAGAGTTAATAAAGTAATCTTATTAATCTTATAAATCCCTGCCGAAAATTTTATTGCAGAGATTAATAAGATTTATATGATTTATGAAATTAGATAAACAACAAATCAAGCATATAGCCAATTTAGCTCGTTTGGAATTAACCGATGCGGAGTTGGAATTATACGGCCAACAGCTTTCTGATGTTTTAAAATATATAGACCAACTTCAGGAAGTGGATACGGCCGGAATCGAGCCGACCGCGCAGGTGACGGGGCTTAAGAATGTCATGCGCGAGGACAAGGCCAGGGACTGGGACGAGAACGAGCGGGAAGCGGCCTTAAAAGAAGCCCCGGAGCGGGAAGGGCGTTATCTTAAAGTGAAGCGGATACTCGAGTAGAGTTTTATAATAGCTGGCCATAACTTATAACCCATAACCCATAACTCGTTTCATTTAAGACGAGTTATGAGTTATAAGTTATGGGTTATTTGTATAAATAATGAAAAATGTTAAATAACGAACTAACAATCAAACAAGCGAGTGAGAAACTAAAAAAGAAAGAGATTACCTCTGTTGAGCTCACCCAGGCCTGCCTGGCGCGCATTAAAGCCGTGGACGATAAAGTCAAAGCCTGTTTGACCGTGTGCGCGGAAGAAGCCCTGCTGGCGGCGGAAGAAGCGGATTTGAGGAGAAAAAAGGGTGAAGACGGGGAATTACTCGGTATTCCCTACCTGGCTAAGGATAATATCATGACGCGCGGGATCAGGACCACGGCCGCTTCGAAAATTCTCGAACACTACGTCGCGCCTTATAACGCCACCGTGATCGGGAAGCTGGATAGTGCCGGAGCGGTGCTCCTGGGAAAAACCAACCTGGATGAATTCGCGCATGGCGCCTCGACCGAAAACTCCGCCTACGGGACGACCCATAACCCCTGGGATTTAGAGCGGGTGCCCGGCGGCTCGTCCGGCGGGTCGGCCGCGGCCGTAGCGGCGGATATGTGTCTGTTCGCGCTCGGCACCGATACCGGCGGCTCGATCCGGCATCCGGCCAGCTACTGCGGCGTGGTGGGCCTTAAGCCCACTTACGGCCGTTCGAGCCGCGCCGGCCTGATCGCGATGACTTCGTCAACGGATGTGCCCGGACCAATCGCGAAAACCGTAGAAGACGCGTCGATAGTTATGAAAGCGATCGCGGGGACCGATGAACTGGACGCGACTACCGTGGACAAGGACGTGCCGGCATACGCCGATACGCTCGCTAAAGGCGTAAACGGATTGAAAATCGGCCTGCCGAAAGAGTTTTTTGT
>CAZYKS010000194.1:0-2009 GCA_964648375.1 uncultured Gammaproteobacteria bacterium
TTGAAAATTGATAATTATCAAACAAAATTCTTAATATCCTTGAAATTATTCCTGCCGTCTGTTTACTGCCGTCTGTTTACTGCCGTCTACCCATATAGTTTACCTTAAAACGGCCTGATTTGTCAAAAACAAAAGGAGGCCTGCGCCTCCCCCTAATTTTAGCGATTATTCGGTTAAAATAAAATTCCCGCGATTAACCGAGCTTATCCCGCCGCATTTTTTCCCAGATTACCAACACCGGGCTGGCCAGGAAAATCGAGGAGTAAGTACCGACGAAAATCCCGATGGTTAGCGCCAGGACGAAATCCCTGATAGAGGCGCCGCCGAATAAAATGATCGCCACCAGGACCAGAATCGTGGTCAAGGAAGTATTGATCGAGCGCGAGATAGTCTGGTTGACGCTGGTATTGACCGTGCCTTCGAAATCCTCGTCGCTGCGGGGCAGGTTCTCGCGAATGCGGTCGAATACCACAATCGTATCGTTGACGCTATACCCGAGTACGGTCAGGATCGCGGCTACGAACGGGGAATTAATCTCTATTCCGTAAAACCGGCCTAAAATCACGAATACGCCGATAGTGATCAAAACGTCATGGAAGAGGGCGATTACCGCCGCCGCCCCATATTTCCAGGATGCCACCGGCTTGGAAACTTTGCGGAAGGCCCAGGCGACGTATATGACGATCGCGATGATAACCAAGAATATCGCATAGACCGATTTCTGCTTAAGGTCCTGGCCGATCGATGGTCCGACCGAATCGAAACGCAGTTCTTCGATATTCTTCAATTCCGTGCTTGTGGTCGCGGCCGTACCGGTCGCGGTCACGTTATCGGAAACCGGCGCGGTAGAACTGGCGCTTGCGGCCGTACCGGTCGCGGCGGTGTTGTCGGATCCGGCATTGCCGGCGGCAAGCGCATCCAGCTCCGCTAAGGCCTGCTGGTGCTCGGCTTCGCTCGTATCCTGGAACCTGAGGATCATACCGTCGCTCCCTACCGGCTGTACGGTCAGGCTGCCCAGGTTAAGATTAGCCAGCCGGTCCTGGACCACGGTTACGCCCGGTCGGGTACCCAGGAACTTGACTTCCAGGAGGCTGCCTCCGGTAAAATCGATGCCGAAATTAAGCCCCCAGACGAACAGGGCGATGATAGATAAGCCGACGGCCGTTCCGGATATAGTCAGCCAGATTTTTCGTTTTTGGATTATTCGATACATAATTTGTTTTATACGGATTATTTTATCCCCTATTCATTGATATTGTCGCTGTCGCCGGCCGCCATCAATTTCGTCCTGCCGATCAGCCAGGTCCTTTTCCTGAGCCAGTCTCCGCCGAACAGGTTAAGGAAAGTCTTGGTAATGATAATGGCGGAAAACATCGAAATCACAACGCCCAGCCCCAGGGTAATCGCGAAGCCTTTAACGATGCTGGTCGTGAACTGGATCAGGATGAAACAGGTGATCAAAGTCGAGACATTGCCGTCCCGGATCGAGGGCCAGGCCCGCATAAAGCCTTCCTGGATAGCGGTTTCGAGGGGCTGGCCGGCCCGCAGTTCTTCCTTAAGGCGCTCGAAGATAAGCACGTTGGCGTCGACCGCCATACCGATCGACAGGATGAAACCGGCCATACCGGCCAAAGTCAGGGTCACCGGCCATAACTTAAATACCGCTAAAATCAAAATTCCGTAGATAACAAGGGAAAATACCGCCAACAGTCCCGGCAGCCGGTAATAAAGGATCATAAACAGCGCCACCAACAGGAGGCCGGCCAATCCGGCCTTAAGGCTGTCGGTCAGCGATTCGTGCCCGAGGCTGGCGCCGACCGTTTGCTGGCTGATCAGGGTGATCGGTACCGGCAGGGCGCCGGCGTTCAGGCGCTGGGCCAGGAGTTTCGCTTCCTGGATATTGAACTTTCCGCTGATCACGGCTTTGCCGCCGGTAATCTTTTCGTTGACCGTCGGGGTCGAAATCGGATACCCATCGAGAAAGATCGCCACCGGTTTGCCGACATTGC
>CAZYKS010000195.1:0-1993 GCA_964648375.1 uncultured Gammaproteobacteria bacterium
CTGTTTACTGTTTACTGTTTACTGTTTACTGTTTACTGTTTACTGTTTACTAAAAAATATGCCCAACGCCCTGCTATCGGTTTATAATAAGGAAGGTGTAGCCGATTTCGCCCGCGAACTCGTTAATTTAGGCTGGAAAATTTATGCTTCCGGCGGGACCGCTATCCGTCTGGAAGCGGCCGAAGTGCCGGCGATTGATTTGGCTAAAATCGCCGGGGGAGGCGCGATCCTGCAGCACCGGGTAGTAACGCTCTCGCGCCATATCCATGCCGGCATCCTCGCGCGCAACTCTAAGGAAGACCTGGAAGAGCTGAAAAAGGAAAAAATCCCCTGGTTCGATCTGGTGTGCGTGGACATGTATCCCTTAAAAGAGGAAATCGGGCGCGCCGGCAGCACCCACGAATCCGTGATCGAAAAAAACGATATCGGCGGGCCGGCCCTGATCCGGGCGGCGGTCAAGGGCGGACGGATAGTGTTATCGGATAAAAATGACTGGCAGGGGTTTCTCGACTGGCTCTATGCCGGCCAGCCGGACAAGGAGCGCTACTTAAGCAACCTGGCGATGAAGGCGGAAGCCGCGATTGCCGATTATGCGCTGGCATTCAGCCGCTATCTGGGCGAAGGGGAATTCGAAGGGATAATCGGCCGGCGCTACTGGGAATGCAAATACGGGGAAAATCCCTGGCAGTCCCCGGCCGCTTTTTACCGCAGCGGTTATGGCGACCCGCTCGCTTTCGATTGTTTTAAGCTCGAGCAGGGCACATCGCCCAGCTATAATAACCTTTGCGACCTTGACCGCCTGATCCAGACCGTTACCCATATCGCCGCGGCTTTCGATATCAATATCGGCCATGTACCGCGGATCGCGGTCGGGGTAAAGCATGGCAACGCCAGCGGCGCCGCGGTCGGGGAAGATATTAAAACCGTCCTGGAAAATATGGTTAAAGGCGACCCGCGCGCTTTATTCGGCGGCGTGGTGATGGTGAATTTCCAGATCGATGAGCCGCTGGCCGAATTACTGATGACTTACGGAATGCCGGAAAACCGGCGCCGGATTCTCGACGGTATTATCGCCCCGTCTTTCCGGCCCGAAGCGATGAAAATCCTGAGGCGAAAAAACGATAAATGCCGGTTGATATCGAATATCGCCCTGGAAAATATCGATAAAACCTCTCTCGACGCCACGTACCGGATCCGTTCGGTGCGCGGCGGCTTCCTGAGCCAGCCGAACTACGCCCGCGCCCTCGACCTTAGCCATCCGGAACTCTTTAAGATGGGCGAAAGCAACGGCAATATCGAGGAAAATATCCTGCTCGCCTGGGCCGTCGGTTCGACTTCCAGTTCCAATACGATTACCCTGGTTAAAGACGGCTACCTGATCGGCAACGGCACCGGTCAGCAGGACCGGGTCAGCTGCTGCCGCCTGGCGGTCGAACGCGCCCGGGAGGCCGGCCATGATACCGAAAAGTCGATCGCTTACTCGGACAGCTATTTCCCCTTTTTGGACGGCCCTGAGATCCTGGCTAAAGCCGGAGTGAAAACGATTTTTTCGTCGAGCGGTTCGGTCCGGGACCATGAATTCATCGAATTTTGTCAGAACCGCAATATCTCCCTGTACCAGCTCTCGGACAAGGAAATCCGCGGCTTTTACGGCCATTAGTAATTTCAAAAATAAAAACACATTTGCAGGCGACACCTCGACTGATTGCCTGCAAATGTGTTTTTATTTATTTAGCATCTCCTGCCAATCCTTGATCGTATCGTTAAAACGTTCGCGATTTTCATCTTTGATCGGTGTACCCGGCGGCAACACTTCGGTTAAGGGATTGATTTTGACTCCGTTTTTAACCATTTCGAAATGTACATGCGGACCGGTGGAATTGCCGGTCGAACCGACATAACCGATGACCTGGCCCTGCTTGACTTTCTGCCCCACCCTAACGATAATTTTCGATTGATGGCCGTAATTAGTGGAATAGGTGGCATTATGCCT
>CAZYKS010000196.1:0-1990 GCA_964648375.1 uncultured Gammaproteobacteria bacterium
TATTTCAATAATAAGCTTTCCGGCGGCCTGGTCCTCTTGGGCGAAGGCAAGGTCATCGCCAATATTGCCATCAGCCTGTTCGGGATTTTCCTGCCGATTTTTTTATATTCCGTACTTGGAGATTTCCGCTCCGTGGCTATCTATTATATCGCCTGGAGCGTAATCTATTCCGTGTGCGTGCCGCTGTTGATGTGGCTCTATGACCGGGCCGGATTCAAGCGCTCTCTTGTTATCGGTACGGTTTTAGGCGCCGCTTATTACGCGGTGATGATATTCGTTACCCGCGCCAATGCCGTCTGGCTCCTGCCGCTAACCGCCGTTATCCTGGTTTTTCAGGTACTATTTTACTGGGTCGCATATTATATCGGTTTTAGCGAGTACAGCGACCGGGCTGACCGGGGCAAGGCGGTGGGGGCGTTAAATGCTATTCCCAATATCGCAGGAATCGTCACCCCGGTATTTTCCGCGGTTATAATAGTTAAATTCGGCTTTAACGCGCTTTTTATCCTGGCGGTACTTTTATATCTGGCGTCGCTTATCCCATACCGTAAAATCGAATCCGTTAACGAGCATTTCGAATGGAATTTTAAATCCGCCTGGAAAAAATTCTTTTCCCGGGAACAGCGGGGGACTATGCTCGCGTTCGCGGCTGATGGCGCCGGGGACGCGTTTAATTCCGTTGTCTGGCCGATTTTTATTTTCCGGCTACTGGAGGGAAATTACCTCGAAGTTGGAATTATCGCCACTCTGGTGACGTTGGTGATGGTTTTCTTTAACCTGACGGCAGGTGAGTACCTTGATAAGCGGGAGAACAAGAAAGGCCTCCTTAAAGCCGGGATTTGGCTTGTGTCACTCGGCTGGATAATGAAAGTCTTCGTCGCCAACGCGTTTCAAATATATATTGTCGATACTTATCATAAAATTGCCAGTACCTTCGTGCGAGTACCGTTCGATACGCTAAAGTACGAAATCGCCAGAGACCAGGAGCGCTACATCGATGAATACGTCGCCCTCCATGAGATGTCCGTCAACCTCGGCCGGGCGATAACCCTGCTTCTGGTGCTGGGTGCGCTCGCGTTCGTCAGCCTAAACTGGGTATTTTTATTGGGAGCGGCGGCGACCACGCTTCTCTACGGGCTTAATCCGAAGCTGCGGGTCGGTTAAGTACAAAAAATTTTTAAATATTAGATTTATTTAAACCGGAATGTAATGCACAAAAAATAGCATAACATATTTTGTTAAAAATTATTATAAGTAAAATAAAAAAATTAAAATTGCCGGTTATTACCGGTTTCATCCTGGCCGGGCTGGATCTGGCGCTTTGGGTTTTATTTTTGGCGTTTTGGTTTATTAACCGGCAGGAACTTTCCCTGGCCGAAGGGTTGATGCTGATGATGATACTGCATATGCCGGCCTCTGTTCTGCTTCCGCTTTTGGGCGGAACTATTATAGCTGTCTTTAATCAATTAATTCCCGGTTCAGTCGACAATCTTTTGCCGCAGACTATTTTTCTTCTGGCGGTTGGAGTGGCCCAATATTATTTTCTAGGCTATTTTATCGGCTGGCTGATCAATATATACCGGCGTAAGCGCGGGCGCAATGCGCCAACGCCGGGAAGGCAGGAGAAAAAAGCGCCCGGCCGAAAAAGCGCATGGATTCGCAATTCGCTTTATCTATTGTTTACTATTCTGATTCTGCGGATGCTTATGGACATTATTTCAGGCATAATGCTTGATTTTGAGATGTATAAAATGAATTATCCGCCCACCCGGCATTATCTGGAATTAGCGGTATTCATTTTATGGCTATACTGCACCTACCGGATTATTAAATCTAACAAAGAACAAGCAATCTTTAAGCAGGCTAATAAAAAATTGTTAATTGCCGGTATTTTTATTGTCGTCTTGTTTGCGGCTGTTTATATACCGAAATTATTAATATCCGATATCCCTGAAGCAACCGCCCTGGAAGGAGTTTACACCGATCAGCA
>CAZYKS010000197.1:0-1913 GCA_964648375.1 uncultured Gammaproteobacteria bacterium
GCATTCCCGCCATATCGAGGAGGCCCTGTAAACGGCCGTCTTCCCCGTATGGCCCATGCAGGGCCGGAAATACCAGGTCGAATTTTTTATTCAAGGCATCGTTGAAAAGCCGCTCCAGGTCTGTTTTCGGGTCATAGCGCATCACTTCGTATTTTTCCTTATCCAAGCCTTCAAAAATTTTATTGCCGGTATTCAGGGACACTTCCCGCTCGCCGGAAATACCCCCGGACAATAACGCTATTTTCAATTTTGGCATAGATATTTTAGTTAATTAGTTACTTAGTTAATTAGTGATTAGGCTATTGTAGTGATTAGTATATTATCTTTACCACAAAACACTATATACAAGTATTCCTAATTAAACAATTCCTAATTAACTAATTAACTTCGTATTATTTTCGGTTAATTATTTCTTTACCGACATACTTCTGTAAAACTTCCGGTACTTTAACACTGCCATCCGCCTGCTGGTAATTTTCCAGGATTGCGATCAGCGTCCGGGGGCTGGCCAGGGCCGTGTTATTTAGCATGTGCACGAAATTGATTTTACCGGCTTTATCTTTATAGCGGACATTAAGCCGGCGCGCCTGCCAGTCAGCGAAATTGGATGCCGAGCCGGTTTCGCCGTACGCTCCCCTGCTCGGGATCCAGGCCTCGAGGTCGAACATTTTATATTTCCCCGGAGACAGGTCGCCGGTGCAAATGCGTAATTTTCTGTAAGGTAAGCCTAAATCCTGGTGTAATTCCTCCGATATGCCGATCAATTCCCCGTGGATTTTATCCGAAACCGTAATATCCGCCGGTGTAATCGCCACCTGTTCGACTTTCATGAATTCATGTACGCGGTAAATGCCTTTCGTGTCCTTGCCGTAGCTGCCGATCTCGGAGCGGTAGCACTGGGAAAAGCCGCATAATTTTAGCGGAAGGTCTTCTTCTTTCAATACTTCGCCCGCGTGATACGCCAGTAACGAAGGTTCGGCCGTACCGATCAGGAATTTGCGCTCCTTATCGACCGCACCGGCCGCGTCTTTGTCCCGGGTAGCGAGCTGGTAGATTTCGTCGGTTTCCGGATTGTATTCGCGGGCGCCGAAATAGCCGCTGCCGTACAATACGAATTCGCGCGCGATCGTCGGCGGAATAATCGCGGTAAAGCCCCTGGCGATCAGTTTTTCCAGGGCGAACATCATCGCCCCCATCACGAGGAGCACCGCTTCGTTCTTAAGGTAATAGCCGCGGTAGCCCGAGACTTTTACCCCCCGTTCGAAATCGATCAGGTCGAGGTCGCGCGCCAGGCTCATATAATCCTTAGGCTTAAAATCGAAGGCGGTCGGTTCCTGCCAGCGCGCCACTTCGACATTGCCGGAATCGTCTTTGGCTACCGGCGTATCTTCGGCGTGGATCGTAGGGACTTTTACCATCAAATCAAGATAAGCGTTTTCGATCTCGCGGTAGCGCTCTTCAGAGTCCGCAATTTTCGTTTTCAGCTCCCGGCCCTTTTCTATCACCTCCGGGGTCGGTTTGCCCTGCTTTCCTGAATGTGCGATTTCGTTGCGCTGGGTTCTCAGCCCCTCAAGCTCGAGCTGCAGTTCCCGGCGCTGATCGTCGATTTTCAGCAGTTCGGAAATATCGAGTGCGATATTTTTCTCCTTGGCCGCTTTCTGGACCGCGTCCGCGTGCTCGCGGATGTATTTTATGTCTAGCATACTTTAGTGAACAGTAAGCAGTAAGCAGTAAATAGATTTTCTATCTACTGCTGCCAGCCCGCTGTGAGAGGTATTTTAATTATTTCGATCAATTAGCTTAATTTAGCGGCTATATCTGTTATGTCAATTTGGAGGTTTTTAATTTATCCGGATGATGCGGTTTTAGCCTGATTATTTCGATATGGCCCAAACCGAACTCTTTCAGTTTAT
>CAZYKS010000198.1:0-1881 GCA_964648375.1 uncultured Gammaproteobacteria bacterium
GGCATCTTCCGCATAAGTATAAATCTTCACCATCGCCATATAGGCGGTATTTTCAGTTAGGGCATGGGTTGCGATTGGAATAATTAATAGAAACAGGGGTAAAATGATAAATTTGAGTTTTTGCATAAAATTGTGTTAATGGTAATTTGTAATTAGTAATTGGTAATTTGGAATCAATAAATACAAACGTGGTAAAAAATTAATCCAAATTACAAATTACGAATTACTAATTTCCTATTCTTCCATTTTACCATTATTTCTCCCATTTGTTCAACCGGCTGGCGCTGTCTTCCTTTTTAATTTTAAAATCAGCCCGGTAAGCAATAAATAATATAATACCGCCCATCCCCACCACAGGGACTGAATCGATAAGTAGCTATAGGGCAAAACGGTCATATAGGCGGATACGTTTTCGACGTATTTCAGGAATAATCCACCCGGGAAAAACCACAAAGCCGCATTCGCCGCCGTTAGCAGACTTAGCGCCAGCGCGGTAATTACCGCGATCATAATCAGCGGCAAAGTCCATAATACCAGGAGGTTTGCCAGCGGCGCGATCAGGCTGACCTGGTTAAAATTATAGGCGATCACCGGCAGGGTGGTTATTTGCGCCGCCAGGGTGACGGCGATAATGTCGCGGATATTCTTAAATTTAACCAAGCGCTCAAGCAGCCGTTCGATTGCCGGATATAAAAACGCGATTCCCAGGACCGCCAGGAAAGACAGCTGGAATCCGATATCGTCCCTGAGCAACCGGGGGTTTAGGAGCAGGAGCACGGCTCCTGCCAGCACGATCGAATTCGCGAGCCGGTTCAGCCGGCCCAGGTTCAGGGCCAGGAGCACCAGAAAGCCCATCAGCCCGGCGCGCATGGCCGACGCCGGCAGGCCGATCAATATTATAAAAAGCGCCAGCAGAACCACTGCGGCATAAAACGCGATTTTCCGGCTCAGGCCCAGGGCCAGCAAGAGGCTCAGCGTCAGCGCGGACAGGATCGAAATATGCATGCCGGAGATCGCCGCGATATGCGACAATCCGGCTTTCGAAAAAGCCGTGCGCAGGTCGTCGGGCAGGCCACGCTTATCCCCGAGGAGCATCGCCCGCGCCAGGCTCGCTTCCGGTTCGGACAGGCCGCTGTTTATAAACGCCTTAAATTTATCCTTCATTGCGAAAATGGCCGTATATACCCGGCTGCCCTGCCCGGTAGATAAAAGCGTTATTTTCGGATAATAACAAAGAGAGAAGACGTCATAACGGGCCAGATAGCGGTCGTAGGCGAAGCCGTCGAACGCCTCCGGCTCTTCCAGGTTACAGGACAGCTCCAATTCATCGCCGTATCGGTAGCGCGGATAGAGTCCGGCCGTCACCAATATCTTCCCGGAAACCGCCGGTTGCGACGCTAGCGCTTTCGCCGCCACCGTATATTTTATGTTAGTTTCACGAATATCCGGTTCGCCGGTAACGATTCCGGCAATGGTTACCGCCTGGTTATTATAATATGCGATATTGGCCGGCGTAACGGGAATAATACCGACGGCATAGCGCCAGATCCCTAAAATAAAAAACAGCCCAAACAGGAAAAAATTACCGAATTTCCGTTTGGGCCAGGAGAAAAAAGCGGCGATGAACACTACGGCAGCAGCGATAAACCAAACCAGGTCGCCAGCTAAATAACGCTCGGGCAAATATGAAGCCAGGGCAATGCCCAGGATAAAGGCGATACAGGCATAGAGAAATATTTTTGATTTGGTTAATTTATTATCCCCCCTTTTATCCATATCTATCTAAAATGCTATGTCTGTTAAATCTGTTTAATCTGTGGTGAATTTTACGCTTTTTAAACCGCAGATTAAACAGATTAAACAGAAAATTTTTATTGTTTA
>CAZYKS010000199.1:0-1860 GCA_964648375.1 uncultured Gammaproteobacteria bacterium
ACGAGCGCGATTTTATCGACAAGCTCGCCCGGCTGGGCAGCCTTAAACTCGTGGTCTTCACCGGCTTTTTCGTCAATAACCCGTTCTCTCCGGTCGACCTCCTGATCGTAGGCACGATCAATAAAGTTAAAGCGGTCCGGGTGATCAAGAGCCTCGAGGACGATATCGGCCGGGAGATCAATTATACGATTTTAGGGACGCGCGAATTCCGCTACCGCCGCGACATCACGGACGTATTTTTATACGATATTTTAGAGGGGCGGAAGCTGGTGGCGGTTGATGAGGTGGGGTTGAGTTAATATTGAGAATTATGTCAAGCTATTTTAGAATAAAAACATAGAGTTAATTCAATAAATTCAATAATTATGAACGAAGATAATCCCAATTACATCCAGAAAATCATCGATCAAATTATCGTTTCCGCGAATCTCGGCGGACTACCTGAAGCGGAAGAAAAAATATTCAGGGAAAACATGGAAGCCCAGATCACGAGGAGACTGGGTATTATTATTATGCAAAATCTGGATGGTGCCGGCCTGAAAGAATATGAGCAGTTGTTTGATGGTGAGAAATTACCGGACCCAAAGGAACTGCAGGCTTTTCTGGAAAAATATCTTCCGGATTACGAGGAAAAAGTTAAGGCCGGGATGGATGAATTTATGGGAGAAGTGATGCAGGCGATAGCGAAAAATTAATATTAACTACCGATTTATTTTATGAAGAATAAGCATACCGAGATCTCCGGTAAGCTGATGGAGATAAACGAAAAATTTATCAGGGAATTGGCAGCAATCCGTTTAAAGCGAGACAGGAAGATAAAAAAAATTCTCGATGATTTTGAGCTGGAAACAGTACGCAAATCTATTAATTAGAATTAAACCTATGGTGGAAAAAAATAACCAGGAAATTAATAAATCGGCCCCAGAGAAAGAGAAAACCGAAAAAAACCGGCTGGTAAATGGGATTAATCAGATGGTCGTTAACGGATCTATTGATGGATTATTGGAGGATAGGGATGCTGAACATAAAACACACAGCACGGAGGAATTATTATTGGATAATTGCGGCAAACTGAATCAAATGGTTAATGAGAGATGTCTGGAAGAAGGTTACAATAGTGATAAAATCGCAAAAACAGCTAAAGAAAAAATTAAGGCGATGGGCGGAAATAGGGATACTCAAAATGCCGAGAAAGGCATCAATTCAGCCGTTGATGAAACGGTTCATGAAATTCGTGATTTAAAGAAAAAAACTAAATCCGAGATTGGAGAAGTGGAAAAAGAAGTAGTTATGTTGAAAAATAATGTAACGGTGCAGACTCCGGAAATGGCGCCAGATAAACAGGAAAATAAATTCGAAGGCAAGTCGCTCCGGTATTTGACTAATTTCATGAAAACCAAAAATAGAAAAAAGGAATTAGACGACCAGGGAGTCGATAATATGATCAGGTGGGCAGAAATGGGAGATAAAGAAAAACAAGAGTTGGGCGGCAGTGTCGAAGGGATGATAAATAAATTAGTGAGCGCCAAGCCGGACGAAAAAGAGCTTAAATCATTATTTGAGCAAATTGCAGTTAAAACCGGAATTCCAGCCCAGGACAAAATCGAAAACGGCAAAATCATAGTTCCCGGGATCGAATCGATTTATAATGCCCAGCATAATGAAATCATCCGCCGGGCGGAAGCGGCTTACAATAGCAGCGACCGAAAACTTAAAATCCTGAAAACCGTTACTAAAGCCTTGTCATATAGTGCGGCCGGGCTTACGATTGGAATTGTAGCCGGCGCTACCGGCGGGACTGGACTGATCGCAGGTTTGGGAGCGGGCGGCCTCGGGGCATTGAGAATATACGATAGATTC
>CAZYKS010000200.1:0-1847 GCA_964648375.1 uncultured Gammaproteobacteria bacterium
AATGCGTCTCTACGGGGGGAATATAAAAATATATTCGGACCGCAATCGCAGAATTTATCGGCAATAATTCGGGGGTTTAAAGGCGCAACCACGAAAATTATCCGGCAAAATTATCCCCATATTGATTTTGTCTGGCAACCGCGGTTTCATGACCGGGTGATTAGAGACGAAACAGAATTGAACAATATTCGCAATTATGTCATTATTAACCCGGAACGCTGGGAACAAGACTGCAATAATAAGGAAAATTTATTTATGTAATATTATGCTTAAACTCCATATCGACAAATTGGCCCTAACCGGCCAGGGCCAGGGAGAGGCGGACGGGAAAACCGTCCTGGCCTGGAACGCCTTGCCCGGCGAAGACGTAATGGTGGAAGAATTCCGGCGGAAACGGGGGCGGATCGAGGGCGTGGCCCGCGAGATTATTACCCCTTCCTCAGACCGGATCGGGGCGAAAGAGCCGGACCATTACCTTTCCTGTTCGCCCTGGCAGATCATGCGCTGGGAAGCCGAGAACGAGTGGAAGAAAAAACTGGCTTTAGAAGCGTTCGCGGACGAAGGGGTAAGTCTGCCAGACGGGGAAATCGAAATCGTAACCGACGGCGACCGGCAATACCATTACCGCAATAAAATGGAGTACAGTTTTACCCTGAATGATAACGGTGATATCGACCTGGCATTTTTCGAACGAGGCCGGGGCGGGCTGAGGCCGATCGGCGCCTGCCACCTGGCCCATCCGGAAATCAATAAAACCGCGAACCTGGTGCTCGAATGGCTCAATAACATGCCCGTTTCGGAAGAACTGGCCAAGAGCCTGATCATTCGGTCGAATTTAAAAGGCGAGACCATCGCCGGTTTGTTCGTAACCGAATATTACCGCTTTCCGGATATGCCCAAGCTTGAAAATGATTTCCTCGGCTTCCATATATATTATTCCCGGCCCGAGAGCCCGGCCTCGACCCCGGACAAGTTGATCTACTCCGAAGGCCAGGACTGGCTCGAGGAAGAGATCGCCGGAATAAAGCTCAGGTATGGGCTGTTGTCGTTTTTCCAGGTGAACGCGCCGGTGTTCGCGAACACGCTCGAGACAATCGCGGACTGGATCCCGGAAGGGAAAACGCTAGTCGACTTTTTTTCCGGTGTCGGCACCATCAGCCTGCCGCTCCACGCTAAATACAAAAAGTGCGTGCTCGTGGACGAAAATAAGGAGGCCTGCGATATGGCCCGGACCAATATTTATGAGAATGATATCAAGAACGCGGAGGTCATATACGAACGCGCGGAAAAGATGGTGGAAAAGATCAAAAAAGACCGGATGATAATTTTCGATCCGCCCCGCCCCGGCCTGCATCCGAAAATAATCAGGCGGGTGCTTGAAGAAAAGCCGAAGCGGATAATCTATCTATCCTGCAACGTCGCCACCCAGGCTTATGACAGCGCCTTATTGCAGGAATTCTACGGGATTAAATTTATCCGGCTATATAATTATTTTCCCCGCACCCCGCACCTGGAAAGCCTGGTAATATTGACGCGAAAATAATAGAAATATATTTATAAAACTTGACAACATATTTTTTTTGCGATAATATATAATTAATCTATGTTTCAAGCAATCCGCAAAAACCTATTACTTAGCCTATTGTTGCTACTACCCGTGCGGGTGGCTTGTTTTGATGCATATCGAAGGTAAATAATTATTATATATTTACAGTCAGCCACCCGAAAGAAAAGGGTGGTTTTTTAGTTATTCAAAAGCTCATTTATAAACCACAATAAAACCGATTTTTAACTAAAGGAGGAAGCATGGAAGAACAGCAAGCAGAAAAAAATGAAATAAAAGAAGA
>CAZYKS010000201.1:0-1831 GCA_964648375.1 uncultured Gammaproteobacteria bacterium
GCTGCCGCTGCGCGCCACCGTCCGCGGCCTCGCCCCGGTGCTGGTCACCGCCGCCGTGGTGACCGCCTACCAGGCGTGGCAACGCGGCTGGCCGCTCGCCGTGGAGGTCGGCGCGGACCTGGTCTCGCTGGTCCTGGCCGGGGTCTACGCCTGTCTGTGCTTCCTGGGCGGGCTGGCCGGAATAGTGCTTAAAGGATTATATGCCCTGTATCGGGGGAAACTTGACAAAGTAATAGTTATTATCGGGCCGCTCTTAACCGCGTTATCGTCCCTGGCGGTTTTTAAAATCGATATCAGCGGAACGGTGATGAGCGGCTATTACGGTCTGCCGTATTCTTATTTCACCTATCAGATAAAAGACGTGATTGACGGCAATATTATGGATAAATGGATTTTTTCTCCCGGCAGTATTTACCATTACGTAATTTTCAACTATCTCTTGTATTTTTTAATATTCATCTCGGTTTATTATTTGATCAAACTTTATAACCGCCGGTATGCGCCTAAAATACTCAATCGTACCTATGTTTTACTGGGGTTATTATTCCTGATGATACTGGCGTTTACGTCATATTTGCCGGGTAAACTGTCTTATATCGAACACCGGATCGCCGTAGCCGGTGACTGCCGGGCGGACGCGGACTGTACGATTATCGGCAATATCTACCCCTTCAGCTGCGCCGTCGTCACGAACCGGGAGAACGCGGCGATGGTCTCTGAGCTGGTTAAGTCTTACCCTGCCATCGGCCAGTTCAATTGTTCGGGACGCGAAACCGCGGCCTGTATCCAGGGAAAATGCCGGGTAGCGGTCAACAACACTGCCGACGAAACTTATTGGCAGATTTTAAAACAGGCGATAGGGGACTGCCAGGTGAAATCGGTCATGCAGACGCATGCCCTCGTAGTGACAGCGGTACTGAAGAACGGAAAAACCATAAAAGCCAAAGAGCCCGCGATCGACGACATTTTCGGTATCGTGGCGGCATCAAAGGATAAATGCGGGGATATTATCATGGCGACAGAATAGAAATTTTTTGTAATGTACAAATTTAAGTACGGAGTTAATTCTTTATTATTATTGTTTATTATTAGCAGGCATACACCGGTATTATGCAGCCGTTGCACTTACTTATTGAACCCACGCATCCGTTATTTGACAAAATATAATTAATGTGATATATTTATATATACTAACAATTTAACCGCAATTTAAGCGGAAAATAATCGCCCTAAACAAACGGGCACGGACTCGAACTTATTTCTGTCATTAGAGAATTTTTTCCCATTAGTGACCTACTTAAGAACTCGGGTCGCTAAAACTATGGAAAAAACAAAACAACCGGAAGCCGTGAGCTTCATCGGTCTTGGCATTGCGCCAAAATTATTGAACATCATTACGGAGGCGGGTTATACTACCCCGACTCCGATCCAGACCCAGTCGATCCCTGTCAGCCTGAAAGGGAAAGACATGGTCGGGATCGCCCAAACCGGGACCGGAAAGACCCTGGCTTTCGGCGTTCCTATGATCCAGCTCCTGGCCGTCCATAAAGGTACCGGCCTAGTAATCCTGCCGACGCGTGAACTCGCGCTCCAGGTCGATGAAAACCTGAAATTCATCGGTAAAAAAATCGGCCTGCGCACGGCCGTCCTGATCGGGGGCGAGCCGATCAATAAGCAGTTTATCGCCTTAAGGCGCAAACCGCATATTATAATCGGTACGCCGGGAAGGCTGAATGACCATCTGATGAAACGGTCGGTCGATCTCAGCCAGGTGCGTATCCTGGTGCTCGACGAAGCCGACCGGATGCTCGATATGGGCTTTTTGCCGCAG
>CAZYKS010000202.1:0-1828 GCA_964648375.1 uncultured Gammaproteobacteria bacterium
GACGTGCCATTCGGCTACGGATCGTATTCCGCCGCCATCAGCGCGAGCGGGGCGCCGGCCGATAATTTCAGCGCTTTTATGCTCGGCGACAGCGCGAAAAACAAGTTTCCGCTCATAGCCGGAAACCAGTACTATCTCAGCTTCTACGCGAAAGCTGACCGCGGCCTGGATATCGTATTTTTTCTCGAAGATTCAACCGGCTTTACGCCGGTAACCCCGGTCCAGAGCCAGGGCGTGACTACCGCCTGGCAGCGTTACGGTATTTATATCACCCCGGACGCCAGCACCGACGCGGTCTTAGCCTTCGCGATCGGCGGCATGCCGGACAACAGTACCCTTTATCTTGACGGGATCGACCTGGCCCTGAGCGACACCAAATTGAGTACGGCCGGATTAAGCGGCTATATCGGGGATACGAACAAATGCCTGCGGTTAAGCGATCTCTCGCAGTTCACCCAGGACGAGGTCCAGGTCGAATTGCCGTATTTCGACGCCGCCACCGGCCAGGCCGGAGTCAAGCGCTTCAATCCGGAAACGATGACGAATACGAGCGCCTGCGTCAACCTTTATTCCGGGACCTATAGCGGAACCGGCAAGGTTTACGTCAATAATAACGAGATCGGGCAGTTCAATTATGAGATCAAGCCTAAAATCGACCTGATCATCCCGACCGTGCCGCGGGCGGACGAAGACCTTACGATCGAAGGCAGCGGCTTCAGCCCGATCGATGAGAATACCTATATAGTGGTTAAGGCGGTCGACAGCGATAACCACCTGGTCGACCGGTACGTCAAGCCGCATACGATCGACTCGGCCCTGTCCCGCGCGGTAGTTACCCTGCCTTTGGGAGTGGCGAAAGGCAGGCTCTATGCCCAGACCTCCTATCTCGATACCGCCGGCACCGTTAAAACGAACAAATCCAACGCGGTTTCGTATAACGTCCAGCCGGTAATTTACAGCCTCGAGTGGAGCCAGCGCGGCTTCGACCAGGTCGGGGATACGCTCGAGATCAGCGGGAAAGCGATCACCAACTCCCCGGTCGTGATCTTTTACTCGGACAGCGACCAGGTAATCGCGAAGAAAAGCGCGAAAGTGGTCAGCACGTCCAACCGGGAAGTGATCTCGGTCGATACGCCGAAAAACCTCAACCAGCTTAAAGTCACGGTAGCGGCTAACGGCTCCGAAAGCGACATGGCCAGCGCCCTCGCTTATACCGCCAAGCCGAAGCTCGATAAAATAGCGAGCCCTAAGTCGCGCACCCTGACCGGGTCGAGCGACAAGGTCCAGGCGGCTAAAAACGGCGAAATGATAACTTTAAGCGGCCAGGGATTTTATTCCAACGGTTCTAATACCTATGTCGAATTCCAGGGGCCAAGCGGCCGTTTTCAGGTGACAGTTCCGGCAGAAGACGTAGCCGCCTCCGGCAACAGCCTCAAGGTGACCGTACCGGACCTGGCGCAAACCGGGTACGTCGCGGTCGGAGCCAACGGGGTATTATCCAATTATCTCCCGCTCGAGATCATTCCGGCGATCGTGAATATTTCACCGGACCCGGTCCAGCCCGGCCAGGACGTAACGATTATGGCTACCGGAGTCGGCGCTAACGCTAACCTGGCTACGGTTTATTTCACCCTGGAAAAGAACCAGGAAACGGCCAAACAACCGAACGCCATTACCCTGGGGGCGGATGGAACCGCCACGATCCGGGTAAACGCGCCTCTGGCGATCTCCCATAACGGCTCTTCCGTAATCATCCAGTATAACCGCTGGCGCAGCGACGCCACCGCGGCCCTGGCAGTCCCGCCCCATATTACCGAAGCCGGGATCG
>CAZYKS010000203.1:0-1808 GCA_964648375.1 uncultured Gammaproteobacteria bacterium
TTAAGCCAAAAAAGACTGTTTAGTATTCAAAATAAAAAAATTACAACCTTTAAAGGTTGTAATTTTTCGTATTGTCGGATTAATCTTCAGCCTCGGTGCCGTTATCGCTTCCGGTTTCATTTTCAGTCCCGCTGCCGGCCTCATTATTATCCCCTTGCCCGGTTTTCATGATCGAACCGTTATTGGCATTGACATTAACCTCCTGATTTCCGATTTTTACTTCATAATCAAGCGTACCGTTCTCATTTTCCAGCTGTGCGCTGATTGCCGTTCCTCCGACAGCGGCTTCGGCGGCTTGCTTGGCCTGGTCAACGGTGATCTTAGCTGAACCGGCCAGGGCCTGGCTTTCCGCCTGATCGTCCTGACCCCCGCTCTCGTTTTCGTTCATATCGGTATCATCGGAAAGGTCATTTTCATTTTCCACGGTACTATCCGTACCGGTAGAAACATTCTGGGTATCGACCGGTTGGATGGCGGCCGGCGCGTTAACGGCGGTATTGTTTTGCGCCATTACCTGATACGCGCCGATCGCTCCGCCTCCCAAGAGCAGGCCGATGGCCAGCATGCTAATCGTTTTTTTATCCATATTTAAGCTTTCCCCGGTTAGAGCCTGGTGGCGGGAACTGTAGCTGTATTTTACTTTGACTTAAAAATTTATAATACAGATAAGCCCCCAGCATCAGGCTCTAACCGGTGTCAATTATACCTTAGACTAAAATAATCGACCTTTATTATATAAACTCATATTAACCGAACCGAATGAATAATCTATGAATTTAATTATTTATTTTATTGATTCATATTTTCAATATAACAAGGGAACATGAGCGGCCCGTGAACGAAAAACACCACGCACTTTTGTCGTAGTGTTTTTACGATCTAGTGTCATACAAGCTATCGGTTAACCGTTGAGGTCGCGCTTTCAGCCTGGCCGGTGTTTGCCGTATTTTCGGCCTCGGTGCCGACATTAGTATTTAAATTTTTTTCCTGAGCGTAACCAGCCGGCTCCCCTGCTTCTTCCCCGGCCTGTCTATCAGCGTAGTTATCGCCGCAATCCGCCTGGCTGCGAAAAAATCCCTTTCCACCGCAATTATTTTCCTGCCATCCGCCCCTATTGCCGCCTTCTCCCCGGTCTCCGGCAAATTCACGGCCGATCGCCAATCCGGCCATGAATACAACGATAAACAAAAATACGATAACCAAGGGGATAATCACATGATGATACTTGTACCAGATGAATTTTTCATCATGCCGGCCTTGGCTATTGTCCGATTTATTGTATTCCATAAATATATTATTAAATTAATTCAATAAGGCCAGCAGCGATTCAAGCGCGGATTTACATTTGACCGCATCCTGGTTGCGGGCGCGCAGCTGCGTTAGCACGGCGTCGACCGCATCGTCGATTTCCGTCCATCTAGCCCGGTCCATCGCCTTGAGGCGGGCTGTAGCATTGTCCCATTCGTATTCCAGGTCTCCGACACGGGTTTTCGCCCCGGATAAATCGCCCGCATTAACCAGGTTCAAAGTATCCTGCGTTATTGTCCGGAAACTCGATAAATCCCCAAGTGAGGAGGCTGGCGATGAGAGTGGTAAATCTAGGCCCGACGGATTGTTTTGCGTTTGCACTTTAGCAAAAGCGTTATTCACCCCTGCCTGAAGCGAAGATTGGCGCCAAAAATACCCCGCGACTGAAATAAATACCAGCAAACTGATGGTAACCGCCACCTGCCAAACCGTATTCGGCTGTTTCAGTTCCACCGCTTCTTCCTTGATCGCTTTTTTAGTGATCAAATCTTTCTTGGTTA
>CAZYKS010000204.1:0-1727 GCA_964648375.1 uncultured Gammaproteobacteria bacterium
TTCCATCAATTCGATGATTTTGAGCTCCTCATCTTTGCTGGGATAATCGATCACGGTTTTAAACAGGAACCGGTCGACCTGCGCCTCCGGCAGGGGGTAGGTGCCTTCCTGCTCGATCGGGTTTTCCGTGGCCATCACGAAAAACGGGTCCGGGATTTTAAACGTCTCCTCCCCGATAGTGACCTGCCGCTCCTGCATCGCTTCGAGCAGGGCGCTCTGGACCTTCGCGGGCGAGCGGTTAATCTCGTCGGCCAGGACGAAGTTCGCGAACACCGGCCCCTTTTTCACGAAAAATGAGTTGTCCTTCTGGTTAAAGATTCGGCTGCCGATCAGGTCGGACGGCAGGAGATCCGGTGTGAACTGGATGCGGCTGAAATCGGCGTTGAAAATCGCGGCCAGGGAGGTAACCGCGGTCGTTTTGGCCAGGCCCGGCACCCCTTCGAGGAGGATATGCCCCTGGCACAAAACCGCCAGAAGCAAACGGTTAACCAGGGTTTTCTGGCCGATAATGGTTTTCGCCATCTCCTGTTGCACGAATTGCAGGACCTCTTTTTTCTTTTCGTATTTTTCCTGCACGGCCTTGATTTGTTGTTCCATAGGTTTTATTGGTTAGTGTTTATATATTTATATGAATTTTCTCAATATTTCAACGAATTAACGAGCGTAACCAGCTCCTCCTGCCCGGACTTATTCGAGGCGAAACTGCCCTGGTCGCAGAGGGTCAGGGCTTTGGCGATCGCTTCCCGGTCGCTGGCCCGCTTAACCGCAAGCTCCTCGATTATCTCCCGGCTGGTCAGGACTTCGGTATCGATCCCGTAGCGTTCGGCCGCGTATGCGAGAACCGCGGCTTTGGCTTTTTCGAAAAACTTTGTGTCGCTTAAATCCGGCAGCGTGATTGCCGGATCTGTTTCCGGCTCCGTCCCGCTTTCATCCGCCTGGCTGGAAGCCTGGCCGCCCTGCTGGCGCCGATAGAGAGCGTATACCAGCCCGGCCAAAAGCAGTGCCGCCGAACCGTTCACGATCCAATTTCCGATATCGATATTACTGCTGCCACTTCCCGGTGCGCTTACGCCCGTCGTCTGGCTTCCGTTACTGGCGGAAAAGTCCGAGCCGCTGTTATTATTACTTACCGTTACCGTAATCTCATTACTGGCGATACTCGCGCTACCTGGCAGTACCACCTGTACCGGCCCGAGCTTATACGTGCCGGCCTGCTTCGCCACTAGCGTATAAACGGTTTCCGTGACCGCGGTCGTAGCCCCGTTGACCATCTCGATCTGGGTTGATTGGGAACTGCCGCGCTGGTCGAAATTATTTAATCCCGGAATGCTGATATTGCCGATATTGAGTCCGCCGGTACTGGCGTTTTTGAGCGTCACAGTCACCTGAAAGCTGTCCCCGACCGCAACCGTATTTTTACTGACCGAGAGCGATATCTGCGCCGCCGAATCGGCCCGGGCTATTAGCGGCAGCGCTAATACCATAATTAAAACAACTATTTTCTTCATAATTTTAAATGTTTTGCTTTTTGAATAAATATATTCCCTACGAATCTACGAATCCTATCACACATTTACGAATACTTATGAAGAGCAAAAAATGTTAATTATAATAATAATTTAATCAAGCGTATTCGTTATATTCGTGAATTGATTTGTTGATTCGTAGGGAAAAGCTAATTTTACTATAAAAAAAACGGAATTTCCGTTTAAAACTGATATGCAACC
>CAZYKS010000205.1:0-297 GCA_964648375.1 uncultured Gammaproteobacteria bacterium
CCCCAGCCTGGGCAGGCGGGTAAAGCGGTTTAGTTTTATTTTCGGGCGCGTATACAGCTCGATGATGTCCTGGGCGATCTGCTCCCAGTTATAGACGGCCTGGATCCTTTGCCGGCCCCGTTCCCCGTTCTCGCGGATAGACTGTTCGTTACCTAGGGCAAAGCGCAGTTTCGTTTCTAAGTCGACGACGTCGTTAACCCGGAAAGTATAGCCGGTGTCGCCGATGCCTTCCTGGTTTTCAGGAATATCGCTGACCAGTACCGGCCGGCGATACGACATCGCTTCGAGCAGGGCTAA
>CAZYKS010000205.1:307-1698 GCA_964648375.1 uncultured Gammaproteobacteria bacterium
GTTCGGTGACGTAAGTGCCCGAATAGGAGCCGTCGCCGACGATTACCAGTTTCTTATCCGTATTGATATTTTTGTACGCATTGATCAGCTGGTGCACGTTCTTGTGCCTGACCAGGCGCCCGATATAGGCGATATAATTGCCTTCGCCCAGCCCCCATTGTTTTATCTGGTTAGCCGCTACCGGCTCGTATAGGTTGGAACCGTTGGGGATACAGGCGGTAATTAGGGAATATTTTTCGAGCGCGTATTTCTCGAGATGCCGGGTCACGGTTATGACTTCGTCGGAAAACCGGCACATCAGGCGCTCGCCCAGCTTGAACGCGAACCGGGCGAAACTGCCCCATTTTTTATGGAAATAGTCCTGGCTCTGGAAAGTGGAGACGATTTTTATCCGCCGGCTGATTAGCTTCGGGATGACGATCGCTATCGCCGGGCCGATATTCTGGTAATGGATTACGTCCGCTCCCTTGCGCACCGCGTCCAGGCTGGCCAGGATAGAATGGCTGATCGCGTCCAGGTGCTTGGTCCGGAAAGTCGGCAGGCTGATAAGGCTTACGCCGGCGTAGGTTTTTAACGCCTTGTCGGTATACCAGGGGCGGGTATAGACTAAAACCTCATGCCCGGCGGCCGCGATCCGGCGCGACAAATCATCGGCATAACGCTCGATGCCGCCGCCATGGGCCGGTATTCCCTTTTGTCCGATAAAAGCTATCTTCATATGAATATTACTATTCGAACTTTTAAGCGATTATAGTCCGTCCCCTCCCCTTAAGTAAGAGCCTGTCCTGAGCCTGTCGAAGGAGGAGGGATAGGGTGGGGTCGGGGGCGTATTCGGTCATAAAATAGCGATTATCCGGACCAGTCCCTTTTACCCCCTCCTGTCCTCCCCCTTGCTAAGGGGGAGGGACGTACTTGTAACGAATGGGTAGAATAAAACGTTCGTGCCTATTCGTACTATATTCGTTATTTTCGTGTTTGCTTCGCTGACACGAAAAATATATTAAATAAATATTACTAAGCTAAACCGTCTTACTTCTTGGTTACGATCACGGGATTGTCGTAGACGTGGGCGGCTTCCACCACCGCGATAATGAAAAACTCGTTATGGTAATGGATATCGGCCCAGGTATTGCCGACTTTGACGTCGCCGTCAGGGCCGAAATTATAGCCGCTGATATAAAGGACGCCCATCTCCCGGTTATATTCGCCGCCGACGAACTCGATCCGGCGCGCTACCCGCCTGATCTGGACCGGGCCGAAATTGAATTCGTTCGAGGTCTGGCCGTCAACGGTGACGCTGACATAGCCGTAATGGTAATCGTCTAAGACCTGGATCCTTAATTCCTGCCCTTCTTCAGAACGCAGCAATGGCGGAACATTCTCGACGACAA
>CAZYKS010000206.1:0-1679 GCA_964648375.1 uncultured Gammaproteobacteria bacterium
TCCACCATTTTCAGCTCCCGGCCGATCATCAGTTTATTGAACCGCTCCAGCTCATTCACTTTGGCTTCCAATTCATCCTTTATTTTTTTCATGCTTTCCCGTTCTTTTACCCGGCCGGTTATATCCTGGTTGATGCCGATGGTTTTTATCGTGTTATTATTTTCATCTTTGACTGCAAAAAACCTTACGGCGATATGCCCGATTTCCCCGTCGGCGTAAATTATCCGGTGTTCGAGTCGCCGGGTGAATTCCGGATCCTTGTTTTTTAGCGACTCCTCAACCTCTTTACCCACAAGCGGGGCATCTTCGGGATGGACGAAGCGCCTGGCATATTCGGCCGACGACAGCGTATAACCGCCTACGGCCTCGGCGGTTGTCCGGAAAATCGCGTAAAAAGAATCGTTAAAAGTAAATAGATCCTTGGCGACATCGTATTCCCACGGTCCGAGGTGCGCTAAGGTCATGGCATTATACAGTTGCGATTCGCTATAGCGGAGTTTTTCCTCAACTTTGAAATTTTCGGTTATATCATGTGCAGTTGAAACCGCCCCCATGGTTTTGCCGTTTTCGTCTTTCAACGCCCGGCACCACCAGGCCAGGAGCCGCTTCTCGCCGTTCTGGCGGCGCTGCCAGCTCTCGACATAATAGACTCCATCCTTGCCTACGAATAATGGTTCAAGTTTGCGGTAGGTTTCCTGCTCCCCTTCGAAAAATTCCGAAGCCTCCCGGCCGATCGCGTCTTTACCGAAAAAATCCAATCCGGCCCGGTTAAGCCAGGTATATATTTTATTATTATCCACGCGCGCGATAATGTCAGGGATCAAATCGATTAATTCATCATTTTCCATGAATGCGGCTTTCCCCCGAATTTTCTGTTTTGAACCGTCTTTAATGCCCATATAACCAAAGTTATAGATTAAATTACCGTACTAACCCTATTATACCAAAAATTCCGCAAACTGGCGACCAAAAAGTTTATTTACTGAATTCGATTAAATAGCCGCTTATCCGGTTTAATTATTTATTAATTCCAGTCTAACTGTCCGGTATTATAGTATAATAGGGTTTTTAATAACCTAATAATAAAACATTATGAGCAAACTTAAATCACTGATAGCCGGATTGGCGATGATGTCGATTGCAGTCGCGCCTTCGATGGCCGCGGCCCAAACCAATACGACCATGAATAGCGGCACTACCGCGGGTACTACCGGCACCCAGACAATGACCAATAGCAATTTAGGGGACCTGTTCGTCCTGGATAATTTATTTAGCGGCAATCGCGGTATTTTCGGAAACAACCGCACGAACCTAGGCGACCTATATGTGCTTGACCAGCTTTCCGGAAACGGCAATGTCCTCGATAACAGCAATCTAGGGAACCTGTTCGTACTCGATAGTCTGACCGGTAACCATGGTCTCTTCGGCAATAACACCACCCGCCTGGGCGACCTCTATATCCTCAACCATCTCTTCGGCCAGTAAACCCAACCGGTATTAAAAACGCGGAAGCGGAACATACGCTTCCGTGTTTTTATTGGGCAGCACAAATAAAATTGTTCTAACCGAATAGCTTATATACCATCCAGGCGCCGGACAGGATTGCGGCAGCGGCCACCCACCAAATCCGCTTCTTGACCCAATCCGATAGATAGGCACCGGCGATCAGTCCCAGCGAG
>CAZYKS010000207.1:0-1622 GCA_964648375.1 uncultured Gammaproteobacteria bacterium
CGGGCGGATATTTATTATTGGTTGAAGCAATGAAGAATTATATCGAGAGAGTGCAAGGAAATAAATTCATGAAAGTGCTGGTAATCGAGAGTGAGCGTGAATGGGCTCAAATCTATTTACGGGGTTTGGCCGAGAAGTTAAATATTTTCTGGGCGATTGATTTGAAAGCCGCCAATAAATTTCTTTCTAAATATGACTTCGATTTGGTAGTGATTGAAGGGGGCATAAACGGGCCGACATTAGGCACAATCAAGCTGGTCAATAAATTATACGAGAATGGATTTGCCGGCCCGATCATTGAAACGTATACATTGTTTCGTCATGATAAGGTTTTAAAGGAACTCGAAACGACTCATCAGGCTCACAAATCAGATGTCGTTCGATTGGTTTCTGATTTATTGGGCCTGCAAGGATCGGATAAATTTATACACCCAATGAAAAGCATCCGGTAGAATCGCATAATAAATTTTATTAATGGAGTCGGTAAATAAATAAAATTCCGGGAGGTAAATAATGAAAAAATTACTGTTAGTTGAGGGTAATAGTAAATGGGCGATGCGGATCAAGTCAGGATTGGCCGGTCTGGCAGAGATCACCTGGGTAAATAATTTATACGATGCGGAAGATGTTTTTTTCGAATCCGATTTCGATCTGGTGGTGCTGGACGCATGCGTTGACGAGCCGCAACCCGATTCCTTACCGCTGCTTAAAAATATTAAAGAGAGCGGTTTTAAAGGCCCAATAATAGCCATTTCCACGATAGACAATTATCTCTGGTTCATGCGTAAAGCGGGTGCCTCTCACCCAGTGGAAAAACATTTAGTTGTGGACAAGGTTAAAGAGATACTAGGTCAGAATTAACCGGAAAAAAAACGGAAACGAGATTAAGGAGAAGCGGCTGGAAATAATGATGCTTTATTAAAAAAAGAACTAAATCAAAACGGGAAGGTATTTCAATGCCTTCCCGTTATTTATTTGTTTTTGTAGAAAATTTTATGGTCAGGCCGCTAATAAGATAGGCGCTTACCGACCGCAAATTCCACTCCGGGATTTCCTAACGGGCCAAAACATCCAGCCCCCGCGGAATTTTTTCGCTTCATTTTCGGCATTGCGTTCGAACTCCCGTAATTCCTTCTCGCCTTCTTCACTCCTGGCCCAGTCTGCGATTGACCGGGCGCATTTTTTCGAATCGAAATTTTCCCATCCGTCCATAATAACCCTCCTTGTTTGATATTTTTTATTTATTTTTTTATATTGAATGTCGGTTATTTATATGATACTATATTTAAACTGAAAGTAAAAATAAACTAAAACAAATAAGGAGGGGATGATGAGTATTACATTAATCAGAATTGGTATTTTCGTTTTTATTGCTCTTTTTATAATGTGCGCGTCTGGTAATGATCAGGTTATACTACCGGTCAAGAAGGCGAAAAAATCTGAGCGGGTGATAAATTTAATCCTGATAGTGTTTATACTGTTGGGGGCGGCGGTGGTTGCCGGTTCGGGAGAGTCGAAGTTGAACCTGGTATCGGTAGGGATCAGCCGCTACGCCCAGGAGGCGATGACCCTGAAGTTTGCCGCCGGGGACGCGCGGGCGATGGCGGAGCTTTTCAGGGGGC
>CAZYKS010000208.1:0-1603 GCA_964648375.1 uncultured Gammaproteobacteria bacterium
TGCAATGGTTTTGCATTCATATCTTTTCTTTGGCTGAAACACAATCATAATTTGCATATAAGGTTGCAGTTTAGCTCATTTAATTTTTAAAGAAATTAGTAATTTGAAATTCGAAATTTGGATATCATGACTTAAATATTAAAGTTTCCAAAATGTCAAAATTACAAATTTCCAATTACTAATTTCAACTATTAGCACTCTCGCTACTAAAGTGCTAATTGCGCTACTATTGTATTGTAACGTCAGTATTTAATCTTGTCAAGACAATAGACTGATTAAGTTTAATTAGGCTAAAATTAAACAAAATCGGGGGCAGATATTCACCTCCGATTCCTGTCGTTTTCTAAATTTTTAATCTAGCGCCTTAATAACAAAAACATCATCCGCGCCGCTCTCCAGTTCGGCGAAATACAGTCTTACGTCGAGATCGGGGTATTCGGCATTGATTTTATCCTTAGCCGCAAGCATGTCATTTTTGTGCTGTTCCAGCTCTTCTTCCCTCGAGCGGAAACTCATTCCCCCGTAAGCGCCGCAGTCTTCATGATTAACCAAATACAGGGTCTTAGCGCTATGCAGTTTGGCGGAGACGCTTAAGTCCCTTAATTCGCATTCGCAATAATCATCACTCTTAGGCCTGACCAGGTCCTGGATCGAACCGGCTCTGGTAATTAAATCGCAGTCGACCCCCAAAGTTTTTATGAATTCAGCGATATAATTGCGCCCGTCTTTGCGCTGATGCAGACGGAAATCTTCGCAGGTAATCACTGCCGCTTCGCAGGTATGCATAAAGTTAAAAAGAAAAATATGATAAATAAGAAAAATAAGATAAAAAGCTTAATCCCTATTCTAAATATTTATCATACTAATTTTATTGTTATTGTTAATCTATTTTCACGAATAGTTTCGATCCCTTATATACTGATATATAGTATTTACAAATATTATGCCAATTCTTTTTAATCTTATTTCTCTTTTTATTCTTATTTTTTTACTTCTCGCTCTTCAGCCTTATCCACCGGTTAGCCGCCCGCGACCGCGCCAGTTCTTTCGCGATCTTGGCGCTTATCTGCGCGAACCGCTCCTGGTCGTATTGGCGCGTATCCGCTTTGACCTTTTCCGCCTGTTTCCGGGCCGCTTCGACCCGGTCCATATCGATCTCCCTCGCCATCTCCGCCGTATCGGCCAGGATCACGACCTTGTTTTTAAGCACCTCGATAAACCCGCCGGATACGCTCATCACTTCCCGGGTATTGTCCGTCCTCACGATTTCAACCACCCCCGGCAGCAAGGTGGCTACCAGGGGAATATGGTTCGCTAAAACCGTAATCTCCCCCTGCCTGGTCGGCACGGTAATCTGCAATATCTCCTCCTTCAGTACTACCCGTTCCGGGGTCACGATCTCGAAATTTATTATTTTACTCATAAGCGTATTAAAACAATCAGCGATTCTTGGCGTTTTTTGACGACTTTTGGCGACCTTTGGCGTTTTTTATTTCTTCCCGACTTCCTCAATTCCGCCTTTCATATAGAAATCGCCTTCGTTCTTGTCATCGTGCTTGCCTTCGAGGATTTCCTTGAAGCCGCGTACGGTATCTTCACGGCC
>CAZYKS010000209.1:0-1577 GCA_964648375.1 uncultured Gammaproteobacteria bacterium
GGGAATTCGGCCGCCATACCAGCATCCTTAATTTAGCGGTTTCCCACGACGGCATCCATGTATTGCCGGCCTGGGAGATATTGAACGATAAGCAGATGATGGCGGTCGCCCGGCACTGCGAAAAAAATCACGGGCAGGTACTGTACCGGACTCTAAATAATACGGCCGGAAAACTAGAGCCGTATGAACTCAATATCACCTACCCGAGCGCGATTGGTGGAATCGAAAAATACCTGGCCAGCCAGGCGGTCCCGCTGGCCTTAAAAGGAGTGCCGCTGATTTATTTCAATAATCTGATCGGGGCGGAAAACTGGCTTGAGGGGGTAAAAACCACCGGCCATCCGCGCTCGATTAACCGGGAAAAGTTCGCGTATAATGAATTGAGCGTTGAATTGGACAACCCTAAATCGAAAAAACATAAAATTTACCGGGGTTACCGTAAATTACTCGAAACACGGATAAAAGAACCGCTGTTCTCTCCGGTAGCCAGGCAAAAAATGCTTAAACTAAGTAATAAAGTTATTGCCATAAAACGCTTTAATGGAAAAAAGTCATTATTGGCTTTAACCAATATTAGCGCTAACCGAATAAAAATCAATTCAACCGAACTTAAACGGCATTTACAAACCAGCGCTCCAACTGATATAATATCGGGGCAAAGATATGAACTGATTGGCACATTAACGCTTGAACCGTATCAGGTATTGTGGCTAAAGTAGATTGATTTAATTTTCAGTAATAATTTAAAAGCCGCCTAAATTTAAATTTTATTGATTTTATGATAAATTGTTTATAAATTAAACCTTATAAATTATAAATTTAAACTTTTATTTTTATATGTCTAAATTCATCATCCAGGGACCGGCCAAATTAAGCGGGGAAATCGCCGTAAAGGGCGCCAAAAACGCCGCCCTAAAGATCGTTCCGGCCGCACTACTGTCCGAAGAAAAGATTACTATCACGAATCTTCCGCAAATCGAAGACATCTCCCGCGCACTGGAACTGGCCCAGGACCTCGGAGCCATCGTCGAGCGAAAAAACGATAAATGCGAAATCCAGATTCCGGAAATTAAAAAAACCGAACTCGACCCCCTGTTCGCGAACAAATTCCGCGCTTCGATCATGTTTATCGGCCCGCTTCTGGCGCGGACCGGCGAAGTCCGCTTTCCCCTGCCCGGGGGCTGCGTTCTCGGCAGCGGCGCCAAACGCCCGATTGACCTGTTTTTAGACGGCTTCCGGGCATTAGGCGCGGAAATTAACATTCGAGATAACCATTTCGAATTGAAAGCGAAGCGGCTTAAAGCGACTGACTATTTTTTTACCACCATCACCGTTACCGGGACTGAAAGCCTGATGATGACGGCGGTACTGGCGGAAGGGACTACCGTCCTTAAAAACTGCGCCATGGAACCGGAAATAAAAGCCCTAGCCGACTATTTGAATTCCCAAGGCGCGAAAATCGACGGCGCCGGCACTCCCACGATCACGATTCAAGGCGTTAAATCGGTTTCGGGCGGGAATATAACCGTTATTCCGGACCGGATCGAAACCGGCACTTTCGCGATTATGGCCGCCGC
>CAZYKS010000210.1:0-1557 GCA_964648375.1 uncultured Gammaproteobacteria bacterium
GCAATCATGGCCGGAAAGAAAAAAGCGCCGAACGCCCGGGAGCCGTAATTATCGACCTGCCCGGCCGCGTTCCAGTGGATCGGTACTTGCTCCGGAAAATGGGCATAGAAATAAAAGGAAGCGATAATTGCCGCGGCAATAAAAATAAGCGGCAGTATCTCGGTTTTTAAATTGGGCTTAATCGGATTTATCATAGTTTTTATGTGAATACCGAAATTCGCTTATTGGAAATTAGCAGTATTCGCATTTATTAGCCAGCCCTGATATTACCAGGGGGCTATTCGCATTATCTTATTTTTTAAAAAATTTAACCAGAGTTTTGGCAATTTCTTCGAACGCGCTTAAATTAAGCGAATAGATCAGTTCCTGCCCCTGGCGCCGGAACGTCACCAGATCCGCCTGTTTCAGCACGTTTAAATGATGCGATAAGGACGGCAGGGTAATCTCGAAGTGTTCCGCGATCGCGCCCGCCGCCATATCCCGCTTCTTTAACAGTTCCAGGATCTTCCGCCGCGTCGGATCGGATAACGCCTGCATAGTAGTATTTAAAGTCATATTAATTGTTAATTCGCATGTAATTCGAATCTTAAATCAATTCGAATAGTTAGATATTTAGACAACTATCTAAATTATAGCACACTTGCTATTTTTGTCAAGTATAAAGCATAAGCGGCCAAACGTCAGGTTGCTCATGTTTATATGCATTATTTTAAGCTAACCGTTCATTCGCCGACTCTGATCGCCTTGCCTTTTACCAGGGCCAGCGCGATTTTTCTATTGGCCGCAGCCAGGATGCGCTGAAAGGTGCTTTGCGACGTTTTCATGCGCCGGGCGCATTCGCCCTGGTCAAGCTCTTCGATATGCTTAAGCCGGAGCGCTTCCATTTCCTCGGCGGCCAGTTCGATTATCTCGAGGCCGCGCAAAGGCACGCCCTGCGGTTTGAAAAAACGAACGCGGGGATGAAAGCCGATATGGCGCCGCCCGCGGGGACGCCCGGCAAATCTATACCTATGCCCAGACTGTTCCTGGTTGGTTACTGTCATATTTATATCCGTATATCTTTGTATTTTAGTTAATTTGTTAATTAGTTAATGGGAAGTCAGATATTAATTTCCAACAGCCTTATTAACTAATCCCTAATTAACTAATTAACTACTTCTGGCCCTTAAGCGCTGCCTGCTCCTGGCGCACCGCTGCTAATTCCTGCTCCAGCCATTTTTCTTCATCAGCTAAAGCCGTTTTCTCGTCTGCAACGGTCCCGGGCCGGTTAAACCAGCCGCGCCCCATTCCCATCATGCCCCGGCCCGATCTCAGGCCTGCCCGTTTCCGTCCCATTCCGGCTCCGCACGGGCCCGCGCCCCAACCGGTACCCGGCCCGGTTCCGTAAGGGCCGCTTCCATCCATTCTTGGCATATTTATCACCCCCTTCCTGGTTATTATTTAATTCTGCTTATATAATAGCATTTATATATTAAATTATGGTTAATTTTGAATATATACCCATAATTACTTTAACTCTATGCCCAAAAGCGAAGCTTGTCAACCCCTCCTTAATTA
>CAZYKS010000211.1:0-1548 GCA_964648375.1 uncultured Gammaproteobacteria bacterium
CAAAAATAAATTCTAATAATTTCAGGATGCTTTACGCACTCTCTGTCGATTTCCGCCCTGACATGATCCGGGAATTGATAACCATAACCGGTCATAAAATCCCTGGTTTTAAATCCGCGCACAACCCCTGAATATTTATATACGCGTTTGTCCCCTTTTACACCGACGGTTTTAACACAGTTTAATCCGACCACCAGCTGTGACTGCTTATCATACTCGTTATATTTTTTTACAATGCCGGTAGTCGTCGCATCAATCTCCCGCACGATTTTTAACCGGAAAGGCGTAGCCGGCGCCCCATTAACCCGTATATACAAACCCGGTCCCGGAAACGGTTGTCTTTCTGAAATTGATCTGGGCAATCCTAGTTCACGAGCGAGTTCCCTTACTTCATATTTAAACAAATTGCTTAAGGGGGCGATTTCCACTACTCCGAAATCATGGCCGGTATTATGGTGGGTTTTAATGCAAAAGGCTTCGCCGGCGCAAGCGGACTCTATCTCGTCAGGCGCTAAAGTGCCCTGAAAAATAAATGACGCCCCGAATTTTTTTATTTCTTTCCTTAAAGTCACTCCATACCATTTTTTAAAGCGCCTGCGCTTGCATTCGGCATCGATCGTATTGCCGATGGCTTTTCTGCATTTATTCATACATCTCCTTACGACCAATCTGGCGCCGATGATTTTCGCGTGCTGCCTGATTTCATCAACTTCATTCAACCGCAATCCACCATGATCAAGCGTAACTGCCAGTAAGTTTTTCCCGAGAACAGGAGCGGCTAATGCAGCTACCAGAGAAGAATCGACACCTCCGCTATAACCGATTATCGCTCGCTTATCTTTAACCATATCGACGATCGAACTGCGTATCGATGTGATCATATCGGCCGGTTCCCAATCAGGCTCGCAACCACAGATAGTGCGGATAAAATTAAGTAAAATCTGCCTGCCCATAACCGTTTCGGTCACTTCGGGATGGAACTGAACGCCCCACCACAATTTATCATGGTTGGCGATTGCCGCGATCGTCTTATCTTTACCCGATCGGGCAGATACCTTAAACCCTGCGGGTAAAGTGCCGATACTGTCTCCGTGGCTCGCCCAAATTATACCGTCTGAACAATTTTTAAATAATATATCCCTGCCGATAAATTTCACTTCCTCTCTGCCGTATTCTTTGTTCTCTTGACTTCCTTTTACCTCGCCGCGCAAAATATGCACCAGCCAATGCATGCCGTAGCAAATTCCCAAAACCGGGATATTCGCCCGCAGTACCGACTTTGGCGCCTGTCTGGCGTTTTCCCAATAGACGCTATCGCTCCCTCCCGAAAGGATAACGCCCTTCGGCTTTCGGTAACGCAGCCATCTTTCTGATTTTTCTGTACCTAGAATCGCGCACCGATAACCAAGCTCTCGTAAAACTCTCCCAATAACCTTTGTGTATTGGGACCCCAAATCAACGACCAAAATTTGTACTGGTTTCATTGCACTGCCTCCTTATGAATAATTTTATATTGTAATGATCATGATATTCGTTTTTAGGTAATTA
>CAZYKS010000212.1:0-1534 GCA_964648375.1 uncultured Gammaproteobacteria bacterium
TTTTTCATATAGGGATAGTCTTGTTAATCGATCTGCCCAGTACTAATAACTTTTCGCAAAAAACCAATCATGCTTTGCCGGTTTGCCGGTAATAAAACATTTTTTATTTTTAGCTTCTTTATTTTCATTTTCTTTCAACAGTACCCGGGAAACCATTGAAAATTTTTCTTTCAGCAGCTTTTCGGATTCAGACGTTTCCGACCAACTGGCTTTGAACCAGCCTATCTGATTCTTTATATCATCAATACTTTCAATCTCGTATATATGAGTATCGGCGAATTTTTCCGCTGCCTCAAACAAATTTTTCTGGATTGCTTTAAAAATTTTATCCATATCTTTTTTTATTTCATCCAGCTTCATCTCTTGTTTCGAATGATCATCGCGCCTGAAGATTGTCGCTGTGCCCGCATTCACTTCTTTTTCACCGATTTCCAAACGAACCGGTACGCCTTTTACCTCCCAATGGTTAAATTTAAAACCCGGAGTAAGGCCTTCGCGATCGTCTGTTTTAATTCTATAATTAGACAATTCTTTTTCTATTTTACCGGCATATTCAAGCACTTTCACTTTATTGTCATCTCTATATATCGGCACTATTATTATTTGAATTGGAGCGATATTAGGCGGTAGCCTAAGCCCATTATCGTCGCCATGGACCATTATCACCGCCCCGACTGAACGCCAGGAAAATCCCCAGCTGTTTTGGTGGCATAAATGCTCTTTTTCATCTTCCCCGGCGTATGTTACGTTAAAGGCTTCGGCAAAACTAGTGCCTAAATAATGGCTGGTCCCGCCCTGCAGGGCCTTTCCGTCCTTGGTCATGATCTCAACGGTCGTGGTCATATCCGCTCCGGCGAACTTCTCCATTTCCGATTTTCTTCCCGAGAATACCGGTATTGCCATATATTTATAAGCCTCCTTGTATAAATCGAGCATCTGCCAAACCTCATTTACCGCTTCTTCTTTGGTGGCAAAGGCGCTGTGCCCCTCTTGCCAGAGGAATTCCGTCCACCGCAGAAAAGGCCGCGGACGCTTCTCCCAGCGCACGACATTATTCCATTGGTTAAGCCGCAACGGCAGGTCCTTATAACTTTGGATCCATTTCGCGTAAGTTTTATACATCGCGGATTCGCTGGTCGGTCTAACCGCCAATTTATTAACCAGTTCTTCCCCGCCCCCATGGGTGACTACCGCTAATTCCGGCGAGAAGCCTTCAACATGCTCTTTTTCAGCCTCTAAATTTTCCATTGGAACGAAAATAGGAAAATAACAATTCTCCGCTCCGGTGGCCTCGATCAATCTGTTCAATTCGGTTTTTATGAGCTCCCAGATTTTATAACCATACGGCCTGACAATACCGCAACCGCGCACTTCGGAATTTTCCGCCAGTTCCGCTTCTTTTACCACATCCTGGTACCATTTGGAAAAATCCTGGGATTGAGGGGTTAATTTGGTTTTTTTCAACTCCATATTATAGATAAATTATTTAAATATTTAGTATGCTGTAAACAAACGGCAGAACAAAAAATTATCA
>CAZYKS010000213.1:0-1529 GCA_964648375.1 uncultured Gammaproteobacteria bacterium
CTGTAATTTATGTAGTAATAACAGATAAAAAAAGACGGACTGGGATGCCCGTTTTTTTTATTCGTAAAAATTCGTAATTTAACCAAGTTCGAGATTCGGTTGGCCTTACCGACAGGCAGATCGACTTCGCAATGGCAATATCGTAAATAACGAGGTCCGAACACGGGTACCCGTGTTCGGACCTCGTTATTAAATTAATTCGAGATTCGGTTGGGCTCTTAGGTCTTGCCAGGGGGTGAAGTCTTTTTTAAGCGCGTGGAAATAGCCGGCGGTAGCGATCATGGCGGCGTTGTCGGTCGTGTATTTAAGGTCCGGGATGAGCAGCTCTGCGCCAGGCAGGTCTTTATTTACGGCTTCATCCAGGACCTGGCGCAGGCGCGCGTTCGCGGATACGCCGCCGGTCAACATCACGGTTTTAGCATGGTACGCTTTCGCCGCTTTTACCAGTTTCGTCACCAGCACGTCGACCACCGCTTCCTGGAATTCATGGCTGTAATTGGTAATTCGTAATTTGTAATTGGGATCGTCTTTGATAGCGTAAATAAGCGCTGTTTTTAAGCCCGAGAAAGAGAAATCGTAGTCTTTCGAGTCGATCATCGGACGGGGGAGGGAAAGTTCGAAGTTCGAAGTGCGAGGTTCGAATTCTTTTGCCGTTTGTGCAATAGCCGGACCGCCGGGGAAGCCGAGGCCGAGGGCCTGGGCGGCCTTATCGAAGGCTTCGCCGGCCGCGTCGTCGCGGGTCCCCCCGATCGTTTCGTATTTGCCCCAGCCGCGCATCAGAACCAGCAGGGTATGGCCGCCGCTGACGGTTAGGATTATTATCGGAAATTGAATATCCGAAACCGGAAATTTATCTGCCAGGCCGGCATAGATGTGGCCTTCGATGTGGTTGATTGCCACAATTGGCACCTTCCAGGCAAAGCCAAAAGTTTTAGCGGTTTCCACGCCGACCTGGAGGGAGGTGATCAGGCCGGGGCCGACGGTGACGGCGATGGCGTCGAGAACCCCTCTGCCCTCCGGGCATCTCCCCTTGGTAAGGGGAGAAAAACAGTGGTGTATTTTCGCCTGAGATAAAGCCTGGTTTATTACGGGTAAGATGTTTAGGACGTGTTCGCGGGCGGCGACTTCGGGGACGATGCCGCCGTATTGTTTATGGATGTCGATTTGCGAGGAAATGACACTGGAGAGGACGCGGAGTGAATTTTGTCCGCTGCCTTCTATAACCGCGGCCGCGGTTTCGTCGCAGGATGATTCGATGCCGAGGATTTTCATATAGGAATATGTTTATATTAATATTTCAAGATTAGCGGGAAAGTAAGGTTAAGTCAAATTAAGAGGTTGTGGTTTTGTTTTATCAATGAGGACAGCGAAGGGTGGAACCTGGATCCCCGCTGCCGCGGGGACGACGGTGGTGTTATTAATAAAAACAGCAGAATTAATTCTGCTGTTTTTATTAATATACTATTATAATAATGTAGCCCCTAGGGGAATCGAACCCCTGTTTTCAGGATGAAAACCTGGTGTCCTAA